>JBDUBG010000158.1:0-6203 GCA_040004215.1 Pseudolysinimonas sp.
CACTCGGTCCACGACCCGTCATAGTTACGCACTCCTTCGAAGCCGAGCAGGTGCGTCAGTACGAACCAGGTGTGGCTCGACCGCTCGCCGATCCGACAGTAGGCGATGATGTCATCCCCCGATGTCAGGCCGACTTCGTCGAGGTAGATGGCTTCGAGCTCGGGGCGTGACTTGAAGCTGCCGTCTTCTGCGACCGCACGGGCCCACGGCACGCTCTGGGCGGTGGGGATATGCCCTCCGCGTAAGGCGCCCTCGTCTGGGTATGCCGGCATGTGGGTTCGCTCACCGCTGTACTCCTCGGGGGAGCGCACATCGATCAGCGGGTTACCCAGGTGCTCGAGCACCTACTCCTTGAATGCGCGGTACGTCACGTCGTCGCGCTCGACCACCGGGTACTCCACCGGCGTCGGCGTCGGCGCTACGGTCGTGTATTCGCGACCTTCTGCCTCCCACTTGCCGCGGCCACCGTCGAGCAGGCGCACATCTTCGTGGCCGAACAGGGCGAAAACCCAGAGGGCATACGCGGCCCACCAGTTGTTCTTGTCTCCGTAGATGACGACCGTCGTATCGCGGCCGATGCCCTTCGAGCCGACGAGCTTCGCGAAGCCCGCGCCATCCAGGTAATCGCGGGTGATCGGGTCGTTGAGGTCGGTGTGCCAGTCGATCTTGACGGCGCCCTCGATGTGGCCGGTCTCGTAGAGCAGCACGTCTTCATCGGACTCGACCACGACGAGTCCGGGCTGGCCCAGACGCTCCGCGAGCCACTCGGTGCTGACCAGACGTTCGGGATGCGCGAAGGCCGAGAACGCGGGTGACGGGTCTGTTTCGATCGGCATGTGCATCTCCAGGGGGCTACGGATCGAGCGAGTAAGCTCGTTGCGTCACCTTCAGGGTAGACAGTCGACTGCCGAGCCCGCTGACGTGCCGTAAGAGTTCGACACGGTTTCCGAGTCCCGAGGCACACACCCATGCAGCAGTTGTCCGTCCCGTCGTTGGTTGAACGCGCTCCGCAGATGAGCGGTGCTGAGATCGCGGCATCCTTGGTTCCTCCTCGTCAGTTCGCCGACGCCACCCTCGAGAACTACCGGCCAGACCCCGACTATCCCTCACAAGCTGAGGCAGTCGCGCGGGTGCGCGCATTCGTCGCATCGTGGAATGTATCGGGTGGCGGCCTGTTCTCGCGCCGCAAGGCGCCAGAGCCCAAGCCGGGTCTTTACCTGGACGGCGGATTCGGCGTCGGCAAGACCCATCTGCTTGCCGCGCTCTGGAAGCTCGCGCCCGGCCGCAAGTATTACGGCACGTTCATCGAGTACACAGCGCTGGTCGGTGCGCTGGGTTACGCAGCGACCATCAAACTGCTCAGAGGGGCCAGCCTGCTGGCGATCGACGAGTTCGAACTCGACGATCCTGGCGACACAATGATCATGAGCCGGTTGCTGGGCGAGCTGACCGCGTCAGGCACGCGGATCGCCGCGACCTCGAACACCCCTCCGAACGCGCTGGGTGAGGGGCGGTTCGCCGCCTCCGACTTTTTGCGCGAGATTCAAGGGCTGTCAAACCGCTTCGAGATCGTCAAGATTGACGGCCTCGACTATCGGCGTCGTGAGATTGAGGGGCATGCGGTTCCGCTCAGCGCGACAGAGTTCGACGCCGCCGTGACGCAGGCGGGCGCCGCAGGCGCGGTCACCGCTGACGGTTTTGACCGGGTGCTGAAACACCTGGCTACGGTGCATCCCTCGCGCTACGTCAAGCTTGTCGATGGTCTGGACGCCGTGGGCCTTCGCGGCGTGCACACGCTGACCGATCAGGCGGATGCCCTGCGCTTCGTGGCGCTCGTTGACCGCCTCTACGACGCCCAGGTCAGGGTGCTCGCCACGGGTACGCCCCTTGACTCCGTGTTCGGCGACGAGATGCTGGCCGGCGGCTACCGCAAGAAGTACCTCCGCGCGGTCTCGCGATTGATCGCGCTCACGTCAACTGCGGCGGGCGACCCGGTCTGACTCGATCGGTAGTCTGGGTCGTGGAGTGCCGACGACAGGACCCACCACCATGCGAACGCTGACGACCTCTCTGGGCCGCAACTTCCTGGGTGTCGCGCCGCGCTGGTACAAACTGACCATCGTCGGATTCCTCCTGGTGAACCCGTTTGTCTTGCTCTTTGCTGGCCCCTTCGCAGGCGGATGGTTGATCGTCGCCGAGTTCATCTTCTGCCTGGCGATGGCTTTGCAGTGCTACCCGCTCCAACCCGGCGGGCTCCTCGCGATCGAAGCTGTCGCGCTCGGAATGACGACCTCAGAGTCGGTATACGAAGAGGCACAGGCGAACTTCTCGGTAATCCTGCTGCTGATGTTCATGGTGGCCGGCATCTACTTCATGCGGGACATTCTGCTGTTGGTGTTCACCAAGCTCCTCATCAACGTGAGGTCAAAACTGCTTCTGTCGCTGACCTTCACCGGCGTCGCGGCCATTCTGTCGGCCTTCCTCGACGCTCTCACGGTCGCCGCGGTGGTCATTGCGGTGGCCACCGGCTTCTACACGCTGTACCACCGATTCGCCTCCGGTCGCGGCTATGGCGACGATCAGCATGATCATGACAACGATGACTTGGTGGATGATTCGCTGCGAGGCGACCTCGATCAATTCCGCGGATTCCTGCGCAACCTCCTCATGCACGCCCTAGTCGGGACCGCGCTCGGTGGACTCGCGACACTGGTCGGCGAACCTCAGAATCTCCTCATCGGAAAAACCGTGGGCTGGGGATTCGGCGAGTTCCTGTTCAGAATGTTGCCCATCTCGATCCCGGTGCTCATCGTGGGGCTCCTGACCACCGTGCTCCTGGAACGCACCCGGTGGTTCAGCTACGGCGTTCAGCTGCCGGATTCAGTCCGGGCGGTCATGGAACGATCTGACGCGGAGCACGGCAAAAACCGCACGTCCCAGCAGCGAGCGAAGCTCGTCATCCAAAGCGTCACGGCCCTGCTACTCGTCGCTGGCCTCGCGCTGCACGTCGCCGAAGTCGGATTGATCGGACTCGCGATCATTGTTCTCGCGACGGCGTTCAACGGAGTGGTTGACGAGCACTCGATCGGTCCCGCCTTTCATGAGGCGCTGCCCTTCACCGCGCTGCTCGTTGTGTTCTTCGCGATCGTCGCGGTCATCCATGACCAGCATCTGTTCAAGCCGGTGACCGACCTCGTCCTTGCTCAGAGCGGTCCGCAACAGCTCAGCGCGATCTTCGTCGCGTCCGGCGCCCTGTCTGCCATTAGTGACAACGTCTTCGTCGCGACGGTCTACATCAAAGAGATCGCTCACGCGTTTCAGGCGGGCTCGATCGACCGTGAGCAGTTTGAGTTGCTGGCGATCTCCATCAACTCCGGCACCAACGTGCCCAGTGTCGCGACACCGAACGGCCAAGCTGCATTCCTGTTCTTGCTGACGTCGGCCGTGGCGCCGCTGGTTCGCTTGGGCTACGTCCGGATGCTCTGGATGGCATTGCCGTACGCGATCACGATGACGGTGACTGCCCTTCTCGCCACGATGTACCTGCTTTAGGCGGCCGGAAACACGATGTTTACACGATCGCGTCTCGCGTAACGCTGACGAAACACCCAGACACCCGGCCCGAAATCTGCCGTCGCCAAACTGACCCCGTACCCGAGGCGACTGCCAGATCACACTGCGTGCTGATCTGACAGGGCGTCCCCTCCCCGTGTAAGAGAGGTTGGAAATGCTCGATCAAGGCCAAACCGGCTACATCCTGCTGACATCGGCTCTGGTTCTCTTGATGACCCCTGGTCTCGCCTTTTTCTACGGCGGACTGGTCAAGGCGAAGAGCGTCATCAGCATGATGATGATGAGTTTTGGGGCCATCGGCCTCGTCGGCGTCCTCTGGGTGCTGTATGGATACGCCGTCGCCTTCTCGGGCGCCGGCAGCAAGACCTACTTCGGCCTCGACGGTGTCTGGGGCTTTGACACGGCGAACTTCGGTCTCGCCGGACTCGTGAACGTTCCCCATGACGCCACATACCCGCCGCTCGCGTTTGCCGCGTTCCAGGCGACATTCGCGATCATCACGGTGGCGCTCATCTCAGGCGCGATCGCTGACCGGGCGAAGTTTGGTGCCTGGATGCTGTTCTCGTTCATCTGGGTCACGATCGTGTACTTCCCGGTGGCGAACTGGGTGTTCAACTTCACGGTTGACAAGAAGGGCAGCCTGGTCGACGGCGGATGGATCGTCTACGGGTTGAGTCAGACGCCACTCGGAGTCGGAGTGATCGACTTCGCGGGTGGCACTGCCGTGCATATCGACGCGGGTGCCGCAGCGTTGGCCCTCGCGCTGGTGCTGGGCAAACGAGTCGGCTTCCAGAAGGGCATGGTCGTTCCTCACAACCCGCCGTTCGTGCTCCTGGGTGCCGGATTGTTGTGGTTTGGATGGTTTGGATTCAACGCCGGTTCTGAGGTGGCAGCCGATGGAGTTGCCGCCCTGGCATTCATGAACACGCTGGTCGCCCCGGCTGCCGCCCTGCTCGCGTGGATCTTCGTCGAGAAGATCAAGGATGGCAAGTCGACATCGGTGGGTGCGGCCTCAGGCGCCGTCGCCGGGTTGGTCGCGATTACTCCGGCCTGTGCGGCACTGACACCCGGCTGGGCCATCGTTCTTGGAGTTGTCGCGGGTGCTGTCTGTG
Source organism: Pseudolysinimonas sp. (assembly GCA_040004215.1). Taxonomy (GTDB): domain Bacteria; phylum Actinomycetota; class Actinomycetes; order Actinomycetales; family Microbacteriaceae; genus Lysinimonas. The sequence goes on from JBDUBG010000158.1 coordinate 4,686, forward strand.
CGCTGGCGATCGATCTGAAGTTCAAGCTCGGATTCGATGACTCGCTCGACGTCGTGGGCGTTCACCTGGTGGGCGGTTTTGTCGGAACCCTCTACCTGGGCTTCTTCGCGAACGGGACCGGCCTGGTCTACAGCGGGCAGTTCAACCAGCTCGCTGCGCAGGCGATCGGTGCCTTCTCGGTGGCGATCTACAGCTTCGTGCTGGCCTTTGCCATCGGGTTCGTCATCGAGAAGACGATGGGCTTCAGGATCAAGAACGAAGACGAAGTCGCGGGTGTGGATCTCGCGGTCCACGGCGAAGAAGGTTACGTGCTCGACGCGGTCTGAGCTCACATCGCATCGTCGAACGGGGTGCCATCTCTCTGGGGTGGCGCCCCGTTTCGTTTGCCGGTTGGGCGGCATCCCGGCCCTATCGTGAGACCGTGACCTGGCTCGTGGTGGTGGGACTCGCCTCGGCGGCGATCGCCACCGGGGCGATGCTGTTCCTGGCACGACCCCTTCTTCATGGCCGGATGCTGTGGCCAGCGCTCGGCGCCGCGGCCGTCAGCGCACTCCTGACCATCGGGGTGGGGCGAGCCTTCTCGATTGCGTCGTGGGACTATCTGATCGGCATCTGCGCCCTCGCAGTCCCGGTGCTGGTACTGCTCGAGGCCGCGGCGATCGGGTCGGGCGCAGACCGCACCGGTCGCTGGATCCTGATGCTCGCCTGGGGGTCGATCGTTTTCCCGTTGGCGGCACTCGTGCCGCTCTGGCTGACGGACGCCTGCGCCGGCACCGACTGCGAGTTGCAGGACTTCGGGGGAGGGCTACCCCTGGTGGTGTCATCGAGCGCGTTCGTGTTGCTCGCCTGGCTTCCGGCCGGCGTCGTCGAACGTGCAGACCCGGACCCCCGCGACAACCGACGCGCAATGCTCGCCCTGCTGGTGTTCTGGCTCGCTTTCGTGGTGTGGCTCGCGCACCTCGAGGGCGCGGTCGACGAGTTCACCGCGCGGATCGCATTGGCTGCGGTGGTCGGCCCGGCGTCGAGTGCGCTGGCGTGGTTGCTGGTGGATCGGGTGCGCAACGTCTCGAGACCGGTTGCGCGCTCACTCGTGCTCGGCCTCGTTGCCGGGATCGCCGCAACCATCCCCGGTGCGGTTGTCGTCGTGTTCCCCTGGAATCTCGCGGTCGGTGCTCTCGCCGGCTGTCTGGGCTCGCTGGCCTATTCGGGCCGGGCATCCGCTGCTGCCGGGATCGCAACTCGGTGGGGGTTCGTCGTCCTCGTTGCTTCTGCCGTCGGATTTCTCGGTCCGGCCATCTCGGGCGACACGGTCGGCATCCTGTTCTCGGCACACCTGGATGTGTTGTCGGTGCCTATCGTGTCGTTCCTCGGAGTGGCGTTGCTGTCACTCGTGGTGTCCGCGCCAGCGTGGGTGTTGCTGCGACGCCACGCGAGCCGAGAGCGGATCCCAGCGGCGATCAGGGCTGATGCCGCATCGGGCACCGTGACGCCAGAGGACTGAGTGGTGGGCGATACCGG
>JBDUBG010000303.1:0-1859 GCA_040004215.1 Pseudolysinimonas sp.
CCACCGACACGACCAACCTGATCGCGATCGAAACGGCGATCAGCGACCGTCAGGGCCAACTCGAGAGCCTCGAGGCGCAGCAGCGCCGACTCACCGACCAGATCAGCATGTCAACCATCACCATGAACCTGCGCTCGGATGCCGCGGCTCCCCCCATCAAGCCGGCCAACTTCCTGTCCGGCCTGGGCGCCGGGTGGGCAGCGTTCGTCGCGTTCTGGGCCGGAACGCTTGTCGTGCTGGGCGTGCTCCTGCCGTGGCTCGTGTTCCTGGCGATCGCAACAGCAGCCGTGTTGTTCATCGTGCGTGTCGTTGGGCGACGGAGCTCTCGCCGTGCGGCGCGCGGTGCGGGCTCCGGAAGCGCCACTGGATCCGCCGGATCCACACCCGAGGCCGTGCCCGCTACGCCGCCCGCACCGATCGGATGAGCGCCAGCACCGCGAGGCCGTAGGCCTCTGACGGGTCGTCACTCGCGTACGCGGCATCCAACTCCTCGAGTTGTGCCCGTACCGTGTAGACCGTTCGCCCCCGGTTGCTCACGGTGCGCTCGAGGCTGCGGAAGGTGCCCAGGAGCAGCTCGCGTAGCTGATCCTCACGGGGGAGCCAGAGCGCGTCCTCGAGCGCCACAGAGTCGAGCGCCCACTCAGTTGTCCCGTTGAAGCCGAGCACGGTACCCGTCGAGTGCACCTGCGCCTCGATCGTCATGTCGCTGACGGTGAAGACGTCACCCTCGAAATCGGCGCTGTTGTCGTTGCCGGGGGCGATCTGGAAGGCGTCTCCCGATGACGGGGTCCACTCCAGGCCGGCGTCGGCAAGTTGTCGCGCCAAAGCTGTCGAGATCATGGGTTCCATCATGCGCCTCGCGGTGCAAGGCCACAGAACGGCGTCCGTGACAGGATGACGGCATGGCAGAACCCGCACCCCTGCCCTCCGACCCGATCGCCGAGGCGCACCGCCAGTGGCACGAGCACGGCTGGGCGGATGCCGCAGACGGCATGGCCGCCGTCACCGCCATCATGCGCACCCAGCAGATCTTGATGGCGCGGATCGAGGGTGCCCTCAAGCCCTTCGACCTCACCTTCTCGCGCTTCGAGCTGCTGCGGCTGTTGAGTTTCACCCGTCATGGCTCGCTGCCGATGGCCTTCGCGAGCTCGCGGCTGCAGGTGCATCCCACCAGCGTGACCAACGCAGTGGATCGCCTCGAGGCCGCCAAACTCGTCAAGCGCATGCCTCACCCCACCGACGGCCGCGCCACCCTGATCGAGATCACCCCGGCCGGGCGCGAGCGAGTGGATGCGGCGACAAGCGAGCTCAACGACTCGATATTTCGTCGCACTGGTTTCGACGCCCGCGAGGTCGAGCAGTTGAATGCGCTGCTGACCGGCTTCCGGCGTGACGCTGGCGACTTCGAGAAGTAGCGGTCGCCCCGCTCAGAACTGCCAGGGGTAAGGACCCCAGTCGGGCGCCCGCTTCTCGAGAAAGGCATCCCGGCCCTCGACGGCTTCGTCTGTGCCGTAAGCGAGCCGGGTGGCTTCGCCAGCGAACACCTGCTGGCCAGCGAGACCGTCGTCGACGGCGTTGAGAGCAAACTTCAGCATCCGGATCGACGTGGGCGACTTGCCCATAATCGTCTCGGCCCACTCGAGCGCAACCTTCTCGAGCTCGGCGTGTGACACGACCGCGTTGATCGCGCCCATCTCGTGCGCGCGCTGGGCGCTGTACTCCTGACCGAGGAAGAAGATCTCGCGCGCGAGCTTCTGGCCGGTCTGACGGGCCAGCAGCGCGCTGCCGTAGCCCCCGTCGAATGAGCCGACCGCGGCCCTGGCCGACCGGGCAGCATTCTGGAGCGCTCAGGTTGCCGC
>JBDUBG010000233.1:0-6146 GCA_040004215.1 Pseudolysinimonas sp.
AATGGGCGCGAGTTCGGCGTTGGAGTCGCGGTCACTCAGCACGATGAACTGCGAGCCGTTGTCGATGGCAGCATCGACCTCCTCGCACATCACTTGCAGGCGGCGCGCGAGTGCTTCTGTGCCGTCCTTGACGCGATAGAGGCCCTTGACCACGTGTGCTGGCTTGCGACCGCCTGCGGTTTCGAAGTGTTGGATCTTGGCCAACTCATCGTTGTCGATGACCGGAAAGTCGAGCACGATTTGCTTGGCGTGCTCCGGCGTCGCGTCGAGCAGGTTGCGCTCCGGGCCGAGTCCGAGCTTCATCGAGGTAACAACCTCTTCGCGGATCGAGTCCAACGGAGGGTTGGTCACCTGTGCGAACGCTTGCGTGAAGTAATCGAAAAGCAACCTCGGACGGTCGCTGAGAACCGCAATCGGGGTGTCTGTCCCCATGGCACCCAGGGGCTCAGCTCCGTTCTGCGCCATCGGGGTGACGAGAATCCGCACCTCCTCCTCTGTGTAGCCAAAAGTGCGCTGACGGCGCACCACCGACGCGGGAGTGTGGGTGATGTGCTCGCGGTCTGGCAGATCCGCGAGATGGATGCGGCCAGCGTCGAGCCAGTCCTGCCAGGGTTGAGCCGCCGAAAGCTCCGCTTTGATCTCGTCGTCTTCGACGATGCGGCCGGCGACGGTGTCGACGAGAAACATCTTGCCCGGGCTAAGTCGACCCTTGCGCACGATCTTCTCCGCGGGAAAGTCGAGCACACCAATCTCGCTGGCCAGCACGACGAGGCCGTCGTCGGTCACCACGAAGCGACCGGGGCGGAGTCCGTTGCGATCCAGCGTCGCGCCGACCAGTGATCCGTCGGTGAAGACCAGAGCGGCCGGGCCATCCCACGGTTCCATCATCATCGAGTGGAACTCGTAGAAGCTCCGCCGCGTCGGATCGATGTCGAGCTGGTTCTCCCACGCCTCGGGCACCATCATCATGATCGAGTGCGGGAGCGAGCGGCCCGACAGCAGCAGAAGCTCGGCGACCTCGTCGAAGGAAGCGGAGTCGCTGGCCCCCTCGCTGACGATCGGGAACAACGGTCGCAGGTCGCCGAGCAGCTCCGACTCGAGTTGGCTCTGGCGCGCGCGCATCCAGTTGCGGTTGCCCGAGACCGTGTTGATCTCGCCGTTGTGGGCGATCACGCGGAACGGTTGGGCAAGTGGCCACGACGGGAAGGTGTTGGTCGAGTAGCGCGAGTGCACGAGTGCCAACTTCGACGCGAAACGCTCGTCGCTGAGATCTGGATAGAACGGCTCAAGTTGGAGCGTCGTGACCATGCCCTTGTAAACAAGAGTGCGCGCGGACAGCGAGGGGAAGTACGCCGCAAGCTCCCGTTCGGCGCGCTTGCGCAGCCGGAAGGTCTGACGGTCAAGATCGATGCCGGCGAGCGGCTTTCCGGTCTCACCCGAACGACTCGACTCGACGAACAGTTGCTCGAAGGCCGGCGCGGCGTCACGTGCCAGCTGGCCGAGGTGCGTGGGATCGGTCGGGACGTCGCGCCATCCCAGCACCCGCAGTCCCTCCTGCTCGGCGATGGCCGCCACACCGTTCTTCAGGGTCTCGCGCTCGGCCGCGTCGAGCGGAAGAAACGCCATGCCTACCGCGTAGCGTCCGACGGCGGGCAGCTCAAAGTCGGTGACCGCGCGCAGGAACGCGTCGGGAATCTGCGTGACGATGCCCGCACCGTCACCGGTCCCGGCATCCGATCCCACCGCACCGCGGTGTTCAAGGTGGCGCAATGCGTCGAGCGCGAGGGCGATGATGTCGTGCCCGGCTGTGCCGCGCAGGGTCGCCACCATGGCCACGCCGCAGGCGTCCTTCTCGTGGCGCGGGTCGTAGAGACCCTGCGCTACGGGAATGGAGCTGAAGGCAGAGTTCGCCATGAGTACCGTCCTCACGATGGTGCTGGAGATGGGACGTCAATGGCCCAACGAGTGGAGGGATGCCGGGCGTGGTGTCGCTGGACTTTTTAAGAGGGGTGGACAGCCGCGCTTGTGGCGAGGCCATCCTTCTTGCTCGAGCCCGCCTCGGCGTCGTCGCCTGAATCGTCGGTATCGGAGTAGATGTCTTCGGAGTCTACCTCAGACGGCAGCGTCCACTCTTTTCCCGGACGGTAGACGCTGGGTTCGATGCCGGGATGACGCCGACTCTGAACCGCGATGATGACAACGCCCAACGCGATGGCGCCCAAGGCACCCCAGACGTTGTCACGGATCCCGAGGAACGTCTGGCTGGGGTCGATGCGAATGTTCTCGAGCCAGGTGCGGCCGATGCCGTACCAAATCAGGTAGAGACCGAGCACTTTGCCCCACTGCCACTGCGGGCGCGCTGCCGCAAGCAGCGAGCGGCGACCCTCGGGCGACGTGAGCACGGTGAGCTTGTATTGGATCAACAGAATGATCACGAAACCGAGCAGGTTCCAGATGATCTCGTACAGGAATGTTGGGTGGAAGTACACGCCCGTCGTGGGTAACCCCGTGGGGTATGCCGCGTTGTCAGACGGAATCTGGAGACCCCACGGCAGGTCGGTTGGCAGGCCGTAGAGCTCGTTGTTGAAGTAGTTGCCGAGCCGACCGAGTGCCTGAGCGAGCAGCAATGTCGGGGCAATCGCGTCGATAACGGAGGTGAACCGGAGCCCTGTCACGCGGCAGCCGACGTAGACGCCGACCGCCCCCAACAGCAGGGTGCCCAGGATCGCGCCGCCGCCGTCCCAGATGTTCCAGACCGCTCCTGGCAAGAACGGGTTCCAGGTGTTTTTGCCAGGCCCAAAGTAGTCACCGATGTGTGTGACGACGTGCCACGCTCTGGCGCCCACCAAGCCAAAAATGATGGTGGGGATGATGACGTCGATGATGATCCACGGCTCGCCACCGCGCGTGCTGAGGCGGTGATTCGTGACGATCAACGCGACGATGATCCCCGACAGGATGCAGATCGCGTACACGTGGATCGGCAGCGTCCAGGCCACGGGCCACGCCGGGATCAGCGAGTGGATCCAGCTGCCGAAATAGAACACTGACCAGTCCACCGGCGGACTGGGGATGGTGAGCGGAAGCACGAAGCACCTTTCGGTGGGAAGGACTGGTCTGTGAGACCGGCACGGAGTCGGATCGAAGTCTAGCGAGTGCGACCCTGAGCGAGCGCTGCGGCAGTGCGGCTGAGGCCCGCCACCCCGTGCTCGGCCAGGGCCGTGACGAGGGCGGAGCCGACGATGGCCCCATCTGCGTAGCCCAGGACCTCTGTCACCTGGTCGGCGGTCGAGATGCCGATTCCCACGCAGATGTTGGGAGCTTCTGCCGCGCGGAGGCGGCCGACGAGAGTGCGTGCCGCCGCGTCGAGGTCGTGGCGCGCCCCGGTGATCCCCATTGTCGAGACGGCGTAGACAAACCCGCGGCTCGCTGCCACCGTCTCGGCGAGGCGTGCATCGGTCGAGCTCGGCGCGGCAAGAAACACCCGATCGAGGCCGGTGCGTTCGCTCGTTCCGATCCACGCCGCTGCCGAATCGGGAGTGATGTCTGGCGTGATCAGACCGGCCCCTCCGGAGTTCACCAGGGCATCCGCGAAACGATCGGGACCATACTGCAACACCGGATTCCAGTAGGTCATGACCAGAACGGGTGCCTCGACGCGCGCACGGATCGCCTCGACCGCTGTGAACACATCCCGCAAGCGGAATCCTGCGCTGAGCGCGGCCTGAGTGGCCTTCTGGATGGCCAGGCCGTCCATCACCGGGTCGGAGTAGGGAACGCCCAACTCGAGAACGTCCATGCCGTTCTCGACCAAAGCGACAGCGGCGTCGACGCTGGTCGCGAGATCAGGAAAACCTACCGGCAGGTAGCCCACAAGAGTGCCGGTGCCCGCGCGCCGATTGGCCTCGATGGTCGCGCCAACTGACGTCACGACTGCACAGCTCCTTCGTCGAACAGCCCGAACCAGTCGCCAGCGGTCTGCACGTCTTTATCGCCACGGCCGCTTAGATTGACCAGAATGATCGCCTCTGGGCCCAACTCGCGCCCCAGCTTGAGTGCCCCGGCTAGGGCATGCGCCGACTCGATCGCCGGGATGATGCCTTCTGTGCGGCTGAGCAGTCGTAACGCTTCCATGGCTTCTGCGTCGCTGGCCGGAAGGTAGCTGGCGCGGCCGATATCGGCGAGATAGGCATGCTCTGGGCCAACGCCCGGGTAGTCGAGCCCGGCCGAGATCGAGTGTGACTCGATGGTTTGCCCGTCTTCGTCTTGCAGCAGATAGCTGCGGGCGCCGTGCAAGATGCCAGGCCGCCCACGCTCAATTGCCGCCGCGTGCTTGTCGGTGTCGATCCCGTCGCCGGCCGCCTCATAGCCGTACAGCTTCACCGACTCGTCGTCGAGGAACGCGTCGAAGATGCCGATCGCGTTCGATCCGCCTCCCACGCAGGCCGCAACGGCATCCGGAAGTCGGCCGGTCAGCGCGAGAACCTGCTCGCGTGCCTCTTCGCCAATGATTTTCTGAAAGTCGCGCACCATGGCGGGAAAGGGATGCGGCCCGGCCGCGGTGCCGAAGATGTAGTTGGTCGTCTCGACACTCGTGACCCACTCGCGGTATGCCTCGTTAATCGCGTCTTTGAGGGTGCGGGAGCCGGTGGTCACCGACACGACGTCGGCCCCGAGCAGCCGCATCCTGGCGACGTTCAGCGCCTGGCGCTTGGTGTCGACCTCGCCCATGAAGATCGTGCAGTCGAAGCCAAACAGGGCAGCTGCTGTCGCGGTGGCGACACCGTGTTGCCCAGCACCGGTTTCGGCGATCACGCGGGTCTTGCCGATGCGGCGAGTGAGCAGCGCCTGGCCCAGAACGTTGTTGATCTTGTGCGAACCGGTGTGGTTGAGGTCTTCGCGCTTCAGAATGATGCGCGCTCCCCCGGCGTGCTGAGCGAAGCGCGGGACTTCGGTGATGATCGACGGCCGACCGCTGTAGCTGCGTTCTAGTTCGCGCAATTCGGCGTGAAACGCCGGGTCTGACTTGGCGAGCTCGTATGCTGCCGCCAACTCATCAATGGCGGAGATCAGCGATTCAGGCATGAACCGGCCGCCGTATTCGCCATAGAACGGGCCGGGCATATTGCGCAGACTGGTCATGCGGTCACCTGGCTCGCACTGAGGAAACTCGCGAGTGTCGCAACCGGGTCTGTGCCGGTGACGAGGGCCTCGCCCACCAGCACGACGTCGGCGCCGGCTGCGCGGTAGCGGGCGACGTCAGCTGGCTCTGTGACCGCCGACTCTGCGATGCGGATCACTCCGGACGGGATGCGATCGGCAAGCGAACCGAACAGCTCACGATCGAGCTCGAAGGTGCTCAGGTTGCGGGCGTTAACTCCCACGACGGCGGCGCCGACGTCGAGGGCGCGCTCCACCTCGTCAGCCGAGTGGGTCTCAACGAGCGCTGTCATGCCGAGCTCAGCGATGAGTTGATGCAGCTGCGACAGCGCCGGTTGTTCAACGGCTGCGACGATCAGGAGCACTAGATCAGCACCCGCTGCACGAGCCTCAAACACCTGGTACGGCTCGACGATGAAATCTTTACGCAGCACGGGAACGTCGACCGCAGCGCGGACCGACTCGAGATCGGCCAACGAGCCGAGAAACCGCCGACCCTCGGTGAGAACGCTGATCGCGCTCGCGCCCCCGGTTTGATAGGAGAGAGCCAGAGAAGCTGGGTCTGCGATGTCTGCCAACCGCCCACGGGAGGGGCTGGCGCGCTTGACTTCCGCAATGATCTTGACGCGGTCGGATGGCGCGAGCGCTGCGATCGCATCGAGTGCGGCTGGGCGCGCAACAGCATCCGCCTCGACCTGCTCGAGCGGCCGGATCGCACGCCGCTCCGAGGCGTCTGCGACGGCCCCGGCGACGAGATCTGTGAGCACTCTAGGAATGCACCTTCGGCACGTAACGAGGTCCTTTGACGCCGTAGCCCATCTTCGACAACACAGCTCCCACAATCGCTCCGACGACCACGAGGCCTGCGAAAGTCCAGACCAGCCATGGCACATCGAACCAGAAGGCAAGCGTGCCTCCTGCGATCGCAGCGAGCATGATGATCACGGCGATCCAGGCTGCGGGCGAGTTGCCCTCTCCGGGCTCGG
>JBDUBG010000046.1:0-1845 GCA_040004215.1 Pseudolysinimonas sp.
GTGCAGGTCGATCGCTCCGTGGCGGTCGGCTGCGTGGATCATGATCGCAGCGCACGCCTCCGCGTCGGCCACCGCGTCATGGTGCGGAAAGTCTTCGAACCCGGCCGCGAGAGCGACCATCGGGAGGCGGTAGGACTCCAGGTGGTAGGTCTTGCGCGCCACCTGCAGGCTGCAGACATATGAGTACGACGGCACGCCCACGCCGGTCGCGATGCATGCCGCCTTGATGACGCCCATGTCGAAACCGGCGTTGTGTGCCACGAGGATGTCGTCGCCGGTGAAGCTGACCAGGTCGACCAACTGGTCGACCCATCCGTTCGCTTCGATCACCATGTCGGCGGTGATGCCGTGGATGCGGGTGTTCCAGTCAACGAAGTGGTCGTGCCCGAACGGCGGCTGGATGAACCATCCGATCCGGTCGACGACCTGGCCGTCTCGCACCTTCACCAGCCCGACCGAGCACGCGCTGGCGGCGGAGCCGTTGGCCGTTTCGAAGTCGATGGCGGTGAAGTCGAGCGGCACGCTTTGACTCTCGCACGCGGGTCCGACAGTGGGGCTAGGCGCGCCGCGCACTGAACCCTCGGATGGACCTCCACTGGCGCGCCCGGGCGACCTCCACTGGGGCACCCAGGCGACGCTCACCGGGGCACCCGGGCGACGCTCAGCCAGCGATTTTGCTCGACACACTCCAGATTCTGGATGACACGCGGCGAGTCAATAAGGATCACTGGTTGAGCGTGGCTCGGCCCGGTTGAGCGGGAGACCATCGCCGTCAGCACCGCCGGTACGCTTGACCCTCGTGGCTCTTACCATCGGCATCGTCGGACTGCCCAACGTCGGCAAATCGACCCTCTTCAACGCGCTCACCAAGAACGACGTGCTCGCGGCGAACTACCCGTTCGCCACGATCGAGCCCAACGTCGGCGTCGTGAACCTGCCGGACGCGCGGCTCGATACCCTCAGCGCCCTGTTCTCGAGCGAGCGCATCGTGCACGCCACGGTCTCGTTCGTCGACATCGCGGGCATCGTGAAGGGCGCGAGCGAGGGGGAGGGGCTGGGCAACCAGTTCCTCGCCAACATCCGCGAAGCCGACGCGATCGCAGAGGTCGTGCGTGGATTCGATGACTCGGATGTCGTCCACGTCGCGGGAGAGGTGAACCCGGCATCCGACCTCGAGACCATCACCACCGAGCTCGCGCTCGCCGATCTGCAGACGCTCGAGAAGGCGATCCCGCGACTCGAAAAAGAGGTGCGGATCAAGAAGGTCGAACCGGCCGTACTCGAGGCCGCGATCGCCGCGCAGGCTGCCCTTAACGACGGCACCCCGCTGGTCGGCAACAAGAAGGTCGAAATCGAGCTGCTCAACGAGCTCGGCCTGCTAAGCGCCAAGCCGATCATCTATGTCTTCAACGTCGACGAGGCGGTGCTGCGAGATGCCGCGCGCATGGCGTCGCTCGCGGCCCTCGTCGCACCCGCTCACGCCGTGTTCCTCGACGCCAAGATCGAGTCAGAGCTCAAGGATCTCGACGCCGCCGACGCCGCCGAGCTGCTGGAATCCACCGGTCAGACCGAGAGCGGACTCGACCAGCTCGCGCGCATCGGCTTCGACACGCTCGGGCTGCAGACCTACCTGACGGCCGGCCCCAAGGAGTCGCGAGCCTGGACGATCCACAAGGGCGACAAGGCCCCGCAGGCGGCGGGCGTCATCCACACCGACTTCGAGCGTGGCTTCATCAAGGCCGAGATCGTCAGCTTCGCCGACCTAGTGGATGCCGGCACGATCGCCGAGGCCCGCTCCCGCGGCAAGGCCCGCATCGAGGGCAAGGACTACGTGATGCACGACGG
>JBDUBG010000434.1:0-6080 GCA_040004215.1 Pseudolysinimonas sp.
ACATGACCGTCTACGAGTTCGACGGCAAGCTGCTCATCGTCGACGCCGGCGTGCTGTTCCCCGAAGAAAATCAGCCGGGTGTCGACCTGATCCTCCCCGACTTCACCCCGATCCGAGATCGCCTCGACGACATTCTCGGCGTGGTGCTCACGCACGGTCACGAAGACCACATCGGCGCCGTTCCCTACTTGCTCCGACTGCGCAAAGACATCCCGCTGCTGGGCTCTCAGCTCACACTCGCCCTCGTCGAGGCCAAGCTCAAAGAGCACAGGATCACGCCGTACACGCTCACGGTGAAGGCCGGCCAACGCGAGAAGCTCGGCGCGTTCGAACTCGAGTTCGTGGCCGTCAACCACTCCATTCCCGACGCGCTCGCCGTCGCCATCCGCACCCCAGCGGGGCTCGTGTTGCACACCGGCGACTTCAAGATGGACCAGCTGCCGCTCGACGGCCGCATCACCGACCTGCGCGCCTTCGCCCGGCTGGGCGAGGAGGGCGTCGACCTCTTCCTCACCGACTCGACGAACGCCGACGTTCCCGGATTCACGCCGTTGGAGCGCGACATCGGTCCGGTGCTTGAGAGCGTGATTGCCAAAGCAAAGCGCCGCGTTATCGTTGCCAGCTTCTCGAGCCACGTTCACCGCGTGCAGCAGGTGTTGGATGCCGCAGCCGCCAACGGCCGTCAGGTCGCCCTGGTCGGCCGCTCAATGGTGCGCAACATGGGAATCGCTGCCGATCTCGGCTACCTCAAGGTGCCCGACGGCGTGCTGGTCGAGCTCAAGAAGGCGCTCGACCTGCCCGACGACCGGATCGTGTACATGAGCACCGGATCCCAAGGGGAGCCGATGGCGGTGCTGGCGCGCATGGCCAACCAAGAGCACCAGATCGAGATCGCCGAGGGTGACACGGTGATTCTTGCATCCAGCCTGATTCCCGGAAACGAGAACGCCGTCTATCGCGTGATCAACGGGCTGACCAAGCTCGGGGCGAAGGTGGTGCACAAGGGCAACGCGAAGGTTCACGTCTCTGGTCACGCGGCCGCGGGCGAGCTGCTCTATTGCTACAACATCATCAAGCCCAAGAATGTGCTGCCGGTGCACGGCGAATACCGTCACCTCACGGCCAACGCAACGCTCGCGATCGAGACCGGCGTGCCCGAGCAGAACACGATCATCGGAGAAAACGGCACCGTCGTCGACCTCGACGACGGCGTCGCGCGCGTCGTCGGTCAGCTCGACGTCGGATTCGTCTACGTCGATGGCTCGACGGTCGGCGAGATCACGGATGCCGACCTCAAGGATCGCCGCATCCTGTCAGAGGAGGGCTTCATCTCCGTCTTCGTCGCCATCGACACGCAGACCGGACGGGTGGTCGTCGGTCCCGAGATCCAGGCCCGCGGATTCGCAGAAGACGAGTCCGTCTTCGACGATGTGAAGCCGCAGGTGATCAAGGCGTTGCAGGATGCTGCCCAGAACGGCACGCGCGATACGCATGGCTTCAGCCAGGTGATCAGGCGCACGGTCGGGCGCTGGGTGAACACCCAGCACCGCCGCCGCCCGATGATCATCCCGGTCGTCATTGAGGCGTAGTTCCGAACCGCAGAGATCGTCCTTCGGGATGATTTGTTGAGTCTTCGTCGACCGTAGGCTTGCCGTCGACCGCTCCGGCCCGCTATCGTGCGTGACGTAGTAGTCTGCATTGCGGAGTACCGAGTCGAGTGGAAGGCATCACCAACATGGCAACAGGAATTGCCCGAAAATGGGTCTTCCCGATCATCCGGATCCTGCTGTTCGCCGCCATCGCGGCGGCGCTGATCAAGTTGGCTTTCCTCGGCGGGTTCAGCACGGCATCCTCCGATTCGGCTCACCCCACGGGCGCGGTGTCCGACCCCACCGTCCAGGTCGAGACCGGCAGCATTGCCAATGACGTCATCCTCGATGCGAACGTTCAAGCTGATCCCGCTGTCGCGGTGCGCGCGACGCTTGCGGGCGAAATTCGCAAAGTCATGGTCACGGCGGGGCAGGCAGTTGACGCCGGAACGCCGGTGTTGACCATCCGGTCCGAGACCCCGAACGCCGACGGCACGATCGCCTATCGCACGGTGACCGTGACGGCAGGTGCCGCGGGCACTCTCTCGGCGCTCCCGGTGCTCGTGGGGCAGTCCGTCTCGATCGGAGACAACGTCGCGCAGGTCGCACCCGCCACGTTCAGCGTGGTGGCGACGCTGCCCGCCGCCCAGCAGTACCGCTTGCTCAACAAGCCCACAGAGGGCACGACGGCGATCACCGGGGGACCGGCGCCCTTCACCTGCACCGGTCTGGCCATCACCACGCCGCTGGCCGGCTCAGGGGCAAGCGGCGGAGGCGGCGACTCGACCGGAGGTTCCCCGGCGTCGGGGGGCGGAACGGCCACCGTGCGGTGTGCCGTGCCCGCCGGGGTCACGGTCTTCAGCGGCTTGGCTGCGAAGCTGACGATCGACGGAGGCAAGGCCGACGACGTGCTGGTCGTCCCGACGACGGCTGTCGAGGGCGCGGCGGGGAGTGGAACCGTCTATCTGCCGGCCGCGGACGGCAAGCCCGCGAAGCAGGCCGTCACGCTCGGGCTCACTGACGGCGTCATGGTGCAGATCACGGGCGGGCTGAAGAAGGGCGACGTCATCCTGGAGTTCGTTCCGGGTGCTCCTGCCGACCCGCAGAATGGCGCGGGCGTGAGCACGGGGTTCGGCGGCTGATGCCTCTGCTCGCGCTCGAAGGCGTCACGCGTACCGTCGAACTGGGGGAGGCCGCCCCGCTGCAGATCCTCCGCGGCGTTGATCTTGAGGTTGAGGTGGGCGACCACGTGAGCATTGTGGGGCGTTCCGGCAGCGGCAAGTCGACTCTGCTCAACATCCTCGGATTGCTCGATGAACCCACGAGTGGTCGGCTGGTGTTCGACGACATCCCGCTCGAACGGATGCGAGCGGGCGAGCGTGATCGTCGACGGGGTCGAGATGTCGGCTTCATTTTTCAACAGTTCAACCTGCTTCCCGGACGGACGGTGCTCGACAACGTGATGACACCGCTGCTCTACGCCACCGGCCGCTCCTTCTGGCGCCGCACCACGCTGGCGAGCGAGATGCTTGCTCGGGTGGGCCTCGGCGACCGCTTGGGCGCGTTGCCCTCGCAGCTCTCCGGCGGCGAACAACAGCGCGTCGCGATCGCCAGGGCGTTGGTCCGCGGTCCGCGGCTGATCCTCGCCGATGAACCAACCGGTGCCCTCGACGTCGATACCGGTGCGAGCGTGATGGCGCTGCTCGACGAGGTCGCCGAGGCATCAGGGGCTGCCCTCATCACGATTACCCACGACATCAACGTGGCGTCTCTCGCTCGCCGGCACTACCGACTCGACGCCGGGGTGCTGACCGAGGTGTCCGCAGAGGCGGGAGTCAGGGTGTCTGCCTCATGATGCGCGTCATCACGGGCCTGCTGGGGGCAATCGTCGAGGCCTGGTCAGAGTTGCGCGTGAATCGCACTCGCGTACTGCTCAGCTTGATCGGCGTTGCTGTCGCGGTGGCTGCGATCACGGGTGTCGTCGCGGTGGGCGGTGTGCTCGAGCAGTCGCAAACCGAAAGTTCGGAGCGTTACGGAGGCCGACCGGCTCTGCTCTCCGTAAGCATCACCGATCAGAACGGCATCTCAATGCCCGATGCGGGGACGATGGATGCGGCGCTCACCCGTCTCGCCAGCCGCTACGGCATCCGCTACCACTCGCGGGTGCTGCAGGACCAACTGTCGATGACGACCCCCCGGGGAGTCGTGCAAAGTCAGTTGCTCGCCGTAGACCCCTCATACGCGACCATGCACCGCCTGCGGCCAACAGCTGGCCGGATGCCCGACCAGAGCGATGAGGCCCACCTCGCCCCTGTCGTTGTCGTCGACGTGAACACCTGGCGCCTGCTGGGCTCCCCGCCGCTGGCCGGGCATCCGACCGTCTCACTGGTTTGTGACCAGCCGGTGACGGCCGTGGTCATCGGAGTGCAACGCTCTGATTGCGATCAGTGCTACTCGGTCACCATGCTCTATGACCAGTTCGAAGCCCTCAAAGGAAGCTCGCCGAGTCTCAACGGCAGCCCGCCCTCGTGGGAGGCATGGGTGCCGCCGAAGAGCGCCGCACCCCTGTCAGACCGGTTCTCGGCCGACCTCGGTGCCGAGTTCGGGAGTGGCTGGTCAGTGAACGTGAACCGCAGTGACTACCAAGCTTCTTCGAACGGCGGCGACCCGCTCCTTCCACTCAAACTCGCGGTGGGTGGCATCGCCGGACTCGTGCTGCTGCTCGGCGCGCTGGGGCTGCTCAACATCTCGCTGGTCACGGTGAGGTACCGGATCCGTGAAATTGGAATCCGTCGCAGCTTCGGCGCCACAGCGGGCAGAGTGTTCTTCTCGGTGATGATGGAGAGCGTTGTCGCCACCGTCGCGGCCGGCTTCATCGGCGTCGTCATCGCCATCATCGCGCTCAAGAACCCGTGGAGCGCAGAGCTCGTGGGTCGCGCCGTGCAAGATGTGCCGCCGTTCCCGGTCTCGGCTGCCATTCTCGGGCTCGTGGTCTCGACCGTGATCGGCGCCCTCGCGGGCTTGCTGCCGGCCCTCGTGGCTGTCCGGGTGAAGCCGATCGACGCGATCCGATACTGAGAGATCGTCCTCTCGTGCTGAAGGTGCGCTGCCAAGGTGACCAGCCTCGACGTCTCGACGTGACCAGCCTCGACCCCAGCGCGCCTCCCCGTCGCTGCGGCACCCCGCGGCTACCGTGACCCCATGGCCACGAGCACCCGGTCGTCCACTCCGCGCGCCCGCACAAGCACCGCGCGCGGATCGAACGCGCGCACCGTCACCCGCAATCAGCCGACCAAGAGGTATCCGGCAAAGAACGTGATTCCGGATGATGAGCCCGGCCTGCTGAGTAGCGCCTGGTTGGGGTTGGCCCACGTCGTCGGCGGCTCTGCCCGGCTGTTTGGTCGCGAAACCTTAGCCAAGGAGGAGCGTCGAGACGGCGTCCCCTTCTTCCTCGTGGTGCTTGCCATCATCGGGGCGATCGTCGAATGGTTCATGCCCAGTAACGACGTCGCGATCTCGCTCGACGCGTACACCTTCGGCGGACTGCTCGGCCGCGTCGCCTTCGCGCTGCCGGTGATCATGCTGGTGTTCGCGGTGTGGTTGTTCCGGCATCCGGCGACCGTGCATGACAACACCCGCCTCGGAATCGGTTTGGCGCTCATGCTCACCACGGTCAGTGGGCTGAGCCATGTCTTCGGCGGCCACCCTCAGCCGAAAGACGGCGCGGTTGCGCTCGCTCACGGTGGTGGCATCGTCGGCTGGATTGTCGGTCAGCCGTTTGTGTCGATCAACGCCGGATGGCTTGCGGTCGTGGTCTTCGGCGGTTTTCTGCTGCTGTCGATCTTCATCATGACGAAGACGCCTCCGAACAAGATCGGCTGGCGACTGCGTGAGCTCTACGCGTACCTGTTCGGCGCCCAAGCGCCCGAGCCGCGCGAGAAGGCGGCGCCCGGCGAGACCGGAACGCCAGAGTTCGGCTCGCTCACCGACCTCGGACTCGAACTCGATGACCCCTCGTCGATGCCGTGGTGGCGTCGCGGCAAGCCGAAGAACACCGAGCCGGCCTTCGACAGCCCGGTGCTGAATGCCGATCAGCACACCGAGATCATCGACCACACCAAGAACGAGAACTTCGACATCGACCTGCTCGAAGAGTTGGTCCGTGCCGAAGCTGCCGTGAAGCGTTTCACCGGCGAGGTCGACAGCGGGGCGACCGGGTTGCGCGACGACGGGGCGGCCGCGCTTCCGGGGTTTGGCAGCGCAGCTGAGCGCGGCGCGGCGGGGGAGTTCGACGGCGCAGCAGCACCCGCGACTCCCGCCGCCAGGGCGAGCAGCCCTGCTCGTCGGCCGTACCGGCTGCCCGCGGCATCCATCCTGAGCGCTGGCACGCCGCCCAAGGCCAAGACGCCCGCCAACGACGAAGCGATCGCCGCGATCACCAGTGTGCTGAGCCAATTCCAAGTGGATGCTCGCGTCACCGGCTTCAGCCGC
>JBDUBG010000334.1:0-6078 GCA_040004215.1 Pseudolysinimonas sp.
TGCTCGACGAGCTTCGGTCGCGCGGCACCGCTGTGGTGGCTGCCACCCACGATCCACGTTTCGTCGAGGCCATTGGCGCACGCGAACGGGCGCTGGTGGTGATGCCCGGGTGAGCGCGGCAGTTGCGGGGGCGGCATCCGGAGCCGTCGGGAACGTGCCGATGCCTGAGCCTCGTGGTGTCGCGGCGATCAATCCGGTCGCAAAACTCGCTGCCGCCTTGCTGATCGCGTTCACGCTTGCGCTCTCGGTGGACGCCGTCTCGGCCGGTGTCGCGCTCGCCCTCGAGCTCGTGCTGCTGCCGTTTGCGGGGCTGAGCTGGCGGGCGTTCTGGCGCCGCACGGCTCCGGTCTGGATCGCCGCTCCCCTTGCCGCGCTCACCATCGCGCTCTACGGTCGCGCCTCTGGCCACGTCTATGTGGCCTGGCTGTTCGTGCAGGTCACCGATGGCTCGCTGCACCTCGCGCTCGTGACCCTGTTGCGCGTGCTGGCGATCGCTCTGCCCGCCGTCGTGCTGTTCGCCACTGTCGACCCCACCGACCTCGCCGATGGGCTGGCGCAGGTGCTGCATCTTCCTTCCCGTTTCGTGCTCGGCGGGCTCGCCGCCCTGCGGCTGGCAGGGCTGATGCGCGATGACTGGCGTTCGCTCGAACTGGCGCGACGGGCGCGGGGCGTCGCCGATCGAGGCCGACTGCGCCGTTTCACCGGTCTTGCGTTTTCTTTGTTCGTGCTCTCGATCCGGCGAGGCAGCGCCTTAGCGACCGCGATGGAGGCCCGCGGTTTCGGGGGCAGCGGAGCGCGCACCTGGGCGCGGCCGTCGCGGTTCGGCCTGCGCGAGGTGCTCCTGATCGCGCTGAGCGCGGTCATGGCGGGGGCCGCGGTTGTCGCCGCCGTGGTGACCGGGCAGTGGGCGTTCATCGGTGGTTGAGCTCGACGAAGTTGTCACCGCGATCCGGGATGCAGCGGACTCCCGCCGCGCCGTGGTACTCGTCGACGGCCGCTCCGGGGCAGGCAAGACCGTGCTGGCCGAGTCACTCGCTCCGAGGTTGGACGCACAGCTCGTCAGTCTCGACGACATCTATCCCGGGTGGGAGGGGCTCGAAGCCGGATCCGAGGCGGTGCACGAGACCGTGTTGCGCGCCCGTGCCCCGGGTTGGACGCGCTGGGACTGGGCAGCTGCGCGCCGCGCTGAGTGGCATCCGGTCGACCCGGACCGCGCAGTTGTTATCGAGGGATGTGGTGCGCTGAGCGGCGCCAACCGCGCACTGGCGACATGTGGCATCTGGATCGAGTTGGACGCCGCCGACCGTCGACGACGTTCCTCAGAACGAGACGATGGGCGGTTCGACGCCTACTGGGACCGCTGGGCCGCCCAGGAAGATGCGTTCATCAGACGTGAGCATCCCCGCGATCTAGCTGACCGCATTCTCACTCCCGGCGGAAGGTCAACGTGAACGGCGAAGCGTCGGCCTTCAGCGTCAGAGTCGAGTCGTTGCAGGTGGCGGCGAGCGGGGTCGAACCAGGACCCTGATTGGGGATCGACATCGGGATCGCCGAGGCCTGACCTCCCACCGTCACGGTGGTTGTGAAGGTGATTGCGTTTGTCCAGCCGCTGAAGTCCATCGTGAGTGCACTGCCGCTCGCCCAGGCCCATGAGCCGTGACTTGTGCCTGCCTGCACCTGGGTGATCACCATGGGAAGATTCCCTGCCTGAGCATTGAAGGTGTAGGTCGCGCCGGTCGAGTACGTCATCGCGCCATGTCCCGTGATGTCGAGGGTGATCGGCCCGGAACCCGTTGCTGACGAGATCGGCACGCCCTTGGCGGACAGGTAGCTCAGCATCTGGGCCGCAGCGCCGGGAACATCCAGATCCCAGGTGCCGGTGACGCACCGATTGTCGTCGCCGTGCGAAGACGCCCCAGCAGAACTTCCCGTTGAGCCGCTGGCGGAACTGCCGGCGCCGCCCGCCCCGGCCCCTCCGGTCGCACAGGCGGTCAGCGCCACCAGCAGAGCGGCAGGAAGCAGGATGAGTGACGCGAAATGGATCTTCATACCCTTACGACGCGCAAGACCGGTCGTCAGGTTGACATCATGCCCAGCCGAGCTGATGCAGTTCGTCGTCATCGAGCCCGTAGTAGTGCCCGATCTCGTGTACCAGAGTGACGTGAATCTGCTCGCGCAACTCGTCCATCGTGTGGAAGGCGTGCAGCATCGGTTCGCGGTAGATCACGATGCGGTCGGGCAGTTCGCCGAATCCGTAGCGCTCGCGGTGGGTGATCGCGACCCCCTCGTAGAGGCCGAGTAGGCCGAGCGAGCCGTCTTCTGGTCGATCTTCTGTAACAAACACCACATTCTCGATGCCCTCAACCATCTCGTCGGGAAGCAGGTCGAGCTCGTCGATCACCAGCTTCTCGAAGGCCACACTGTCGAGGTCGAGCATCATCAGTCGAGCGCCTCAATGAGAGCCCACTGAAGTTCGCCCAGCCACTGGTAGACGTCGGCAAGTTCCGTCTCGGGCAGCGGGTCGTCATCTCGCCGGATGCCCAGGCGTTCGGCGAGCACGAGGCGGAGGTCGGTGAGTGCCGGCAACCAGTGCTCGGCGTCATCACGTGCCACCGTCAGCCGATCATCGTCTGACGACGCCACCAACGCTGCTGAGATGAGGCCGGAGTTAGCGGTCTTGTGCTCAACCAGGCTGTCGCGGGTATAACGGTGGAATTCCGCGGCGGCTTCCGCGTCATCCGGGTATGCGTTGGGAAACAACCGGGCCAACGCCGGGTCGTCGGCGACGTCGCGGTCGTCGAGCTGATCGTGCACCAGTTCGTCGTACTGGGTCAGCAGGGTAGTGAGCAGTCGGCGCTCCAATGGCGTGAGCTCGATGAGCACGCCGGTGATCTCCGGCTCAATTCTCACTGCTCGGCCCTCACGATGCGGCCCTCACGTCGCGCGATCCACGGTGGCCCACAGCCCGTACTCGTGCATCGCCTCGGCGTGCCGCTCCATCTCTTCGCGCGGACCGCTCGCGACGACCGAACGCCCGTCGTGATGCACCTGAAGCATGAGCCGCTCCGCTTCAGGCTTGCTGAAGCCGAAGTAGCTACAAAAGACGTGCGTCACATACGACATGAGGTTGACCGGGTCGTTCCAGACCACGGTGTGCCACGGCACATCGGGCGCGATCCGCGACCGAGTCGTGGTCTCGCGCTCGACTGCCGTCTCAGAAACCGGCGCGCCTGACGCCACACTGCTTGACGAAACACTGCTCGACGCAACAAACATGGGGTGGATGACGGGACTCGAACCCGCGACATCCGGCACCACAAGCCAGCGCTCTACCAACTGAGCTACAACCACCATGTGCGCACCGCCCCCCTTTCGGAGAGCGGGCAACCCCACGATATTACCGCACGAGCGATGCCCATGACTCCACTGTCGAGGCAGACGCTGCCTGGGCCTGCTCGCTCGTTGGGCCGGGCTCCGCGACGAACACGACCTTGCGGTAGTAGTCGAGTTCACGGATCGACTCGAGGATGTCGGCCAGCGCGCGGTGCCCACCGTTCTTGGTCGGCGCCTGGAAGTACACCCGCGGAAACCACCGGCGCGCCAACTCTTTGATGCTCGAGACGTCGACACTGCGGTAGTGCAGGTGGCCGTCGACGCGGGGCATGTACTTGGCCAAGAACGAACGGTCAGTGCCGATCGTGTTGCCGGCCAGGGGAGCGGTTCGGGCGTCGGGGACGAACTTGAGAATGTACTCCAGCACCTCATATTCCGCCTCGGCCAGGGTGACTCCGTTGGGAATCTCGCCCAGAAGCCCGCTGTCTGTGTGCATCTGGGTGACGAAGTCGCCCATGTGTTCGAGGGCCGACTTGTCGGGCCTGATGACGATGTTGAATCCGGGGTCGAGTAGCTTCAGGTCGTAATCGGTGACGACGACAGCCACTTCGACGAGTTCGTCGAGCTCGAGATCGAGCCCAGTCATCTCGCAGTCGATCCAGACCAGGACATCGGGGTGTGCAGCCACTCTGTCAGCCTACCTAAGCCCGCCGACTGGCAGCCCACTGGCAGTCGGCGCGCACCCGGGCATCGGCTCAGGCAGCGTCGCCGAGCCCAATGGCCTGCGCCTCGTCCTCGGCGGGTGAGAGCACCGGCTCGCCGTTGATGCGACCCAAGGTCCGCTGCCCCGAGAAGATCAGCACGGCAGCCAGCAGCACGGATGCGGCGCCGACGAAGAACGGAAGTGCCGGCGACCCGAGCGCGGCGAGGGTGGTGGCCAGCGGAGGTGCTGCCGCCCCGCCCAAGAACCGTACAGCCGAGTATGACGACGACGCGACCGAACGAGGCAGGTCGGTCGCCTCCATCACCGATTCGGTCAGCACGGTGTTCAGAACTCCGAGCAACAGCCCGCCGACGATCACACACGCGATCAGCCCGGTTGTGGCGGTCACCAGGAGCCCCGCGACCACCAGATCGATCGCGAGCAAGGGAAGAACGATGGCGAGAACAGTGGTGCGGCGCAGCCGGGCGGTGAGCAGCGGCGCGACCCAGACGCTCGTCACGGCCACCGAGATACCCCAGCCGAAGAAGGTGAAGCCAAGCCCGATCGCGGTGAAGCCGTGCAGGCCCGGCGCGAACGGCGTATAGGCGAGCAGTGTGAAGAAGCCGATGTTGTAGAACAGTGCCGCGATGGCCAGGATCAGCAGCGCCGGGTTGGTGAGGGCCCTGAGCGGTGCAGAGAGCCGGGTTTTCACGCGCACGACATTTTTCGCCTCTCGCGGCAGCAGGATCAGGATCGCGACGAACGCGACCGCCATCAGCGTCGCCACCCCGAAGAACGGGCCGCGCCAGCTGATCGTGCCGAGCAGACCGCCCAGCAGTGGTCCGATGGCGATGCCGAGGCCGAGCGCCGCCTCATAGAGGATGATCGCAGCGCTACTGCCGCCGCTCGCGGCACCGACGATGGTCGCCAGGGCGGTGCTGATGAAGAGCGCGTTGCCGAGGCCCCACCCTGCGCGGAATCCGATCACAGCTTCGACGCTGCCGCTCAACGCGGCAAGCAGCGCGAAGACGATGATGAATGCGAGACCGATGAGCAGCGTCATCCTGGCGCCGATGCGGCTGCTGACGAAACTCGTGATGAGCATCATCAGGCCGGTGACCAGGAGGTAGCTGGTGAACAGCAACTCGGTCTGGGTGGGTGACGCCTGCAGCTGGGCTGCGATGGCCGGCAGGATCGGGTCGACCAGGCCGATGCCCATAAACGCGATCACGCACGCAAAGGCGACGGCCCAGACGGTGCGCGGTTGCTTCAGGATGCTGACGCGCTCGGCCCCGTGACTCGTCAAGCTGTGCGCGGTCACGCCGACACCGCCGCGTCGCTCGCGGTGCGCTCTGACATCAGCTGCACCGCGCGTTCCAGGATCGCCCACTCTCCGGTGTCGAGATCAGCGAACCACGGGCCGAGTGCCTCGGCGATCTGGTGCCGCCAGACCACCAGCGCGCTGTGACCCTTGGGGGTGATCCGGATCAGCCAGGCCCGGGAGTCGTCGACGTCGGCGATGCGCGACACCAACTCCTCTTCGACCATGGTCGTGAGCACCCGGGTCATTCCGGGCTGAGTGACGCGGCTGGCGGTGGCGAGTTCGCCGATCCGCATCGGGCCGTCAGTGTCGAGAATGCCGAGCGTGCGCCAAATGGCCGATGGCGTCCGGCTGCCGGTCGTTTGGGCGGCGATGCGCACCAGGCGAGTGGATGAGACGAGCAGGGTTTCGAGGATGTCGCTGTGATTCACATCCGAAAGTATATACCTGAGTTATATAACTTGCTGAAGTAATCGGGGGAATCGCGGCCCGGCCGGTGCGGTTGACTGAAGGGTGATCGTCGACCTCTACACCTCAGCGTTCTGCGAGCCGTGCCACCTCACGCGAGCCGTGCTGGCGGATGCTGCCCGGCTCGTGCCAGTGGCCACGATCGTCGAGCGCGACGTCGTGGCTTTCGAGTTACAGGCGGAGGCCGACGGCATCCTGGCAACTCCGACGGTGATCGTGCGTGACGCGGACGGCAAGGAGGTGTTCCGGGCCC
>JBDUBG010000346.1:0-1829 GCA_040004215.1 Pseudolysinimonas sp.
CCGTTCTCGCACTGCTGGCAGCGGGTGCCTATCTGGTGCGGGAGAGCTACCGTCGCAATCACTCGGCCATAGCCCAGTAAAGCGAAGTAGCACAGAAGCCGGGACCGTCCGCCCCCCAAAGACCGACGGTCCCGGCTTCTCCTTGCCCATTTCGGGCGACCCTCGTCGGAGCAGGGCCGTCCGGCGTAGCGGAGCGACGGGATGCACCGGCGCGCATAGCGTTGGCACGTGCCCGTCACCTGGATCCCCGCAGCGCTCGCCGGCCTCGGCCTCGGGCTCTCGCTGATCATCGCGATCGGCGCGCAGAACGCCTTCGTGCTTCGCCAAGGTCTCCGCCGCGAACACGTGCTGCTGGTGGTCGCGATCTGCGCGATCTCGGATCTCGCCCTGATCGCGCTGGGGATCGGCGGCGGCGGACTCCTGTTTACCGCCGTGCCCTGGCTGGTCGAGGTGGTGCGCTGGGTCGGAGCCGCATTCCTGCTGCTCTATGGGCTGTTCGCGGCGCGGCGCGCGCTGAGGTCGTCGCGGCTGCGCGCTGACACCGACGGAGTGAAACGGACAGGCGTTCTCGCGGTCACCGCCACGTGCCTTGCCCTCACCTGGCTGAACCCGCACGTCTACCTTGACACCGTGCTGTTGCTCGGCTCCGTTGCGAGCACCCATGGCGAGGCCCGGTGGGCGTTTGGCGCGGGGGCTGGGCTCGGCAGCATCCTGTGGTTTTCGGCACTCGGATTCGGCGCGAGGCTGCTGGCTCCCGTTTTCGCTCGTCCGATTGCCTGGCGTGTGCTCGACGCCATCATCGCGGTCGTCATGATCGTGCTCGCGGTGAGCCTCGCCGTGAGCGCACTGAGCTGACGGCATCCACCGACCGGTGGACCCCCGTGTCCACCACCGGGTCGTTGTCAGAGACGCCACGAACCGCGAGCATGGGGTCATGACAGCTTCCCCGACCGCCATCGAGGTCACCGACCTTCGCAAGGACTACCGCGGGGTCGAGGCCCTGCGCGGCCTCGATTTCGACATTCGCCGTGGCGAGACCTTCGCCTTGCTCGGCCCGAACGGTGCGGGCAAGAGCACCACGATCGAGATCCTCGAAGGCTACCGAGACCGCAGTGGGGGCGAGGTGCGCGTGCTCGGCGTCGACCCGCAGCGCGGAGGACTCGACTGGAAGGCCCGCTTGGGCGTCGTGCTCCAGAGCAGCGGGGAGCAGGGCAATGCGACGGTCCGCGAGCAACTGACGCACTTTGCCGGTTTCTACCCTCACCCCCGCGATGTCGACGAGGTGCTGGCTGCCGTTGGCCTGGAAGACAAAGCGGGAACCCGCATCCGACGTCTCTCCGGTGGTCAACGTCGTCGCGTCGACGTTGCACTGGGGATCGTCGGGCGACCGGAGTTGCTGTTCTTGGACGAGCCGACCACCGGATTCGACCCCGAGGCGCGACGCCAGTTCTGGACCCTGATCCATCAACTCAAAGACGAGGGCACCACCATCCTGCTCACCACCCACTATCTCGACGAGGCAGCGCAGCTGAGCGATCGAGCCGGGATCGTCGCTGACGGTCGACTGGTCGAGCTCGGGCCGATCGACACGATCGGCGGCGAGCATGCCCGCGTGCCGATCGTGCGGTGGACGCGGGGCGGGATGGTGCACGAGGAGCGCACTGACAAGCCGGGTGAGTTCGTCGCACGGCTGGCCGTCGACGGGGAGCCGGACTGGCTAGAGATCATCAGACCCAGCCTCGAAGACATCTACCTGAAGTTGGTGGGAGTCGCAGAAGGCGCGGCCGCCGAACTCGGCGCATCTGCAGAAGGAGTCACCCCATGACCAC
>JBDUBG010000326.1:0-6053 GCA_040004215.1 Pseudolysinimonas sp.
GGCCCCTGCCGCCGCTAAGCCCGCTCGCGCAGCGGCTGCCCCCAAGGCGGCAACTGCAACGGCAACCAAGCCGGCGGCTGCCAAGCCGACAGCTACCAAAACAGAGGACAAGTAATGCCCAAGCAGAAGACGCACTCCGGTGCGAAGAAGCGTTTCAAGATCACTGGATCCGGCAAGGTCATCAAGCAGGGTGCCGGCATGCGCCACCACCTCGAGGTCAAGTCGTCACGTGTGACGCGTCGCCTCAACCAGGGCGTCGTTCTCGCTCCGCAGGACGCCAAGGTCATCAAGAAGCTTCTCGGCAAGTAGCCAGAACCAACATCCAGAAGGAACGAAGAAATGGCACGTGTCAAGAGAGCGGTCAACGCCGCCAAGAAGCGCCGCACCATCCTCGAGCGGGCAGAGGGCTACCGCGGTCAGCGGTCGCGCCTGTACCGCAAGGCCAAGGAGCAGGTCACTCACTCCCTCGTCTACTCGTACCGCGACCGTCGCGCTAAGAAGGGCGAGTTCCGTCGCTTGTGGATCCAGCGCATCAACGCTGCGGCCCGGGCGAACGGCATCACATACAACCGCCTCATCCAAGGTCTCGGCATCGCCGGGATCGAGGTGGATCGCCGCATCCTCGCCGATCTCGCGATCAGCGAGCCCGCGACGTTCGCTGGCCTCGTGGCCGCAGCTAAGGCTGCGTTGCCAGCCGATGTGAACGCCAAGGTTGAGGCCTGAGCACCGCCTCACAACTGCTGAACTGCGCGCGACGCGGATGCCGAGAGTTTGTCGGCATCCGCGTCGTCGTTGTTTCTGCACTGAACGTTCACCTCAGCGCCCTAGCCTGTGAACGTGATCGACAATCCGCGCTCTCCTCGGGTACGCGCAGTGGCCAAGCTGGCCAACCGCAGCGCGCGTGAAGAGACCGGTCTGTTCCTCGTCGAGGGGCCGCAGGCGGTGCGCGAGGCTCTTGAGTTCCGCGCCGCGCTTCTCGCCGACCTGTTCATGACCCAGCCGGCGCTGGACCGCCACGGGGACATCGCACGCACGGCCGCGGCAGCGGGGATCGACGCCGAGGTCGTCAGCGACCACGTGCTCGAGACCATGTCCGACACGGTCACGCCACAGGGTGTCATTGCGGTCGCGCGGCAGTTTCCGGTCACCGTGAAAGAGATGCTGTTGGGCGGCGTGAAGCTGGTAGCGATCCTCGAAGAGGTGCGCGATCCGGGTAATGCGGGAACCATCATCCGAGCCGCGGATGCAGCGGGCGCAGACGGCGTCATCCTCACGGGCAAGAGTGTCGACGCCTACAACCCGAAGGTGGTGCGGTCGACGACCGGATCGATCTTTCACGTAGCAGTTGCGCAAGGCGGTGCCCTGGATGCCGCGATCAGGGCAGTCAGACACGCCGGCCTGCGTGTGCTCGCCGCCGACATCGCGGGCGACGATCTGCCGACCGTGCGCGACCGCCTGGCCGAGCCGACCGCGTGGCTGTTCGGCAACGAGGCCCACGGGCTCAGTGAAGAGACGCTGAAGCTTGCTGACGCGGTGGTGAAAGTGCCGATTTACGGGCACGCCGAGTCGCTGAACCTGGCCACGGCGGCGAGTGTGTGCCTGTACGAGAGCGCCTTCGCACAACGCGCCTGACCGCGGACGCGCGAGCATTCGCAACCCCGCCGGTAAGCTTGTGACTCGTGTCAGACGCTCCCCAGATCACCGAGTCTGCGGTCTCCGCAGCCGTCGATGCGGCCATCGCTGCTATCAGCGCGGCCGATGATTCCGCCGCGCTGAAGGCCGCGCGCGCTGCGCATTCTGCCGAGGGATCGCCGCTCGCGAGCTTCAACGCCGCGATCCGCGACCTGCCGGGCGACCAGAAGGCGGCAGCCGGCCAGCTCGTTGGCGGGGGCCGAGCGCGGGTGAACGAGGCGTTCGCGGCGCAGGAGTCCGTCATCCACGCCGCAGAAGAGACAGCTCAACTCGCTGCCGAAGCGGTGGACGTCACCGCGGTGCCGACCCGCTGGCGCGCGGGGGCGCGGCATCCACTGAGCCTGTTGATGGAGCAGATGAGTGACCTGTTCATCTCGATGGGCTGGGAGATCGGCGAGGGCCCAGAGCTCGAGCACGAGTGGTTCAACTTCGACGCGCTGAACTTTGACGAAGACCACCCGGCCCGCGCGTTGCAAGACACCTTCTTCGTCGAGCCGGTCGACCGCCATCTGGTGCTGCGCACGCACACCAGCCCGGTGCAAATCCGCTCGCTGCTCGCGCGCGAGCTGCCCGTCTACGTCGCCGCGGTTGGCTCCACCTATCGCACCGACGAGGTCGATGCCACGCACACCCCGGTCTTCCACCAGATCGAGGGCATCGCCATCGACAAGGGCCTCACGATGGCGAACCTGCGCGGAACCCTCGAGCACATGGCGCGCTCGCTGTTCGGCGACGGTGCGCAGATCCGTCTGCGCCCGAACTTCTTCCCGTTCACCGAACCGAGCGCCGAGATGGACGTCTGGATGCCGAACGCCAAGGGCGGCGCCCGCTGGATCGAGTGGGGTGGCTGCGGCATGGTCAACCAGAACGTGCTGCGGGCAGCTGGGATCGACCCGGAGGAATACCAGGGCTTCGCTTTCGGGATGGGCATCGAGCGCACGCTGATGTTCCGCAATGGTTTGAACGACATGCACGACATCGTCGAGGGTGATGTTCGCTTCTCTCAGCAGTTCGGGATGGTGGTCTAGATGCGCGTCCCGCTGAGTTGGCTGGGGGAGTGGGTCGACCTTCCCGATGACGTGTCTCTCGAGAGCGTGCACGAGGCCCTGGTGAAGGTCGGCTTCGAAGAAGAAGACGTCCACACCTTCGAGCTGACCGGACCGGTGGTCGTCGGCCAGGTGCTGTCGGCCGAGCCCGAAGCACAGACCAACGGCAAGACCATCAACTGGTGCCAGGTGGATGTCGGCCCTTTGGCTGGCTCGGGACAAGCGAGAGACATTCGCGGCATCGTCTGCGGCGCCCACAACTTCGCCGCCGGCGACAAGGTCGTCGTCACACTGCCGGGTGCCGTGCTGCCGGGGCCGTTCCCGATCGCCGCCCGTAAAACCTACGGACATACCTCGGACGGCATGATCGCCTCCGCGCGCGAGCTCGGGCTGGGCGACGAGCACGACGGCATTTTGCGGCTTGCCGCGCTGGGCCTCGACGATGCCCCGGTGGGCGCCGATGCGATCGACCTGCTGGGACTCAATGACGCGGCTGTCGAGATCAACGTCACGCCAGACCGCGGCTACGCCTTCTCGATTCGGGGGGTGGCGCGCGAGTACAGCCACTCGACCGGAGCGACGTTCCGCGATCCCGCGCTGGCAGTTTCGCCGATCGAGCCCGTCGAAATCTTCCCCGTCAAGGTTGACGACGTGGCTCCGATTCGCGGCACCGCCGGCTCGCGCGCCTTCACGACACGCGCCGTTCGCGGGGTCGACGTCACACGACCCACCCCACCGTGGATGGTGGCGCGCCTGATCCTGGCCGGGATGCGATCCATCTCGCTGCCGGTCGATATCACCAACTACGTGATGCTCGAGCTCGGCCAGCCTCTCCACGGCTACGACCTCGCGACGCTGAAGGGCGGCATCCTGGTTCGTCGGGCCGAGGCTGGCGAAAAACTGACGACCCTCGACGGTGTCGTGCGCACCCTCTCACCAGAAGACCTGCTGATCACCGACGGCTCGGGGCCGATCGGCCTGGCCGGCGTGATGGGTGGCGCGACGACCGAGATCTCGGATGCGACCATCGACATCC
Organism: Pseudolysinimonas sp.; assembly: GCA_040004215.1. Taxonomy (GTDB): domain Bacteria; phylum Actinomycetota; class Actinomycetes; order Actinomycetales; family Microbacteriaceae; genus Lysinimonas. Next base: position 3,775 of record JBDUBG010000326.1, read on the forward strand.
TGATCGAGGCCGCGAACTTCGACCCGATTTCGATCGCGCGCACCGCGCGCCGCCACAAGCTGCCGAGCGAAGCCTCGCGTCGTTTCGAGCGCGGCGTGGATCCGACGCTTGGCCCGGTAGCCGCCCAACGTGTCGTCGACCTGCTGGTGTCGCTGGCGGGTGGCACCGCCGATCCTCTGGGTTCGGTGTACGACGTGTTCCCGGCACCCGCGGCCATTGAGTTCGACCCCGCGAAACCGGCGGCGGTCATTGGTGTTGAGTACACCGAGGCTGAGGTACGCGACGCGCTCGTCATGATCGGCGCTGAGGTGTCGTCGGCCGGGGGCGACCGCTGGTTGGTCACGCCGCCCTCGTGGCGCCCTGACCTGACTGACCAACTCACGTTGGTCGAGGAGGTCGCCCGCATCGTCGGGTACGACCGCATCCCCTCTGTGCTGCCGATTGCTCCGCCCGGACGCGGGCTCACGCGAGCGCAGTCCGCGCGCCGCCGTGCCGCCGCAACCTTGGCAGCGGCCGGGGCAACCGAGGTGCTCGCGTACCCGTTCAGTTCGGCCGCGATGGTTGCGCTGTTCGACCCCGACGCTCCGGCTGTCCAGCTCGCGAACCCCCTTGACCTGCAATTCGGGCTGCTGCGCCGCTCGGTGCTGCCCGGTCTGATCGACATTGCACGCCGCAACCTTTCCCGAGGAATGACCGACCTCGCCCTGTTCGAGATCGGCACGGTCTTTCTGCCAGAACCCAGCGTCGTCTATGGGACCGACTCCATCCCGGTGGGCGCCGCGAGGCCCGACGACGCGACCCTCGAGAAGCTGAATGCGAGTATCCCGCCGCAGTCCTGGCACGTCGGTGCGCTGTTCTTGGGCGATGCGTTGGCTAAGCAGCCAGGCACTGCTGCCGTCGCGGCGGGGTTGACGGATGCGCTCGACGTTGTGCGCCAGCTCGCGCTCGCGCTCACAGTTGACATCACCATCGCGACGGGATCGCACCCGGCCCTGCACCCGGGTCGCACCGCATCCCTCTCGGTGGGCGGCCGCGTCGTCGGCGTCGCTGGCGAACTGCTGCCATCGGTCGCGCGCGGGCTCGACCTGCCGCGCGTCGTCGCGCTCGTGGAACTCGACCTCGATGCCCTCATCGAACTCGGTGCTCTGCAGTCGACCCCCACGCAACTGGGAACGCTGCCCGCGGCGACCCAAGATCTCTCGCTGGTCGTTCCCGTCGAGACGCCCGCCGGTGAGGTGCTGGCCGCGGTGATCGCGGGTGCCGGCGCGCTCCTCGAAGACGCGCGCCTGGTCGACGACTACCGGGGCACCGGCCTACCGGATGGACGCAAGTCACTGACCTTCGCCCTGCGCTTTCGAGCCCAGGATCGTACTCTCACTGCCGCAGAGGCGAGCGAGGCCAAGCTGGCTGGCGCCGCGCGGGCTGCTGCTCTCTTCGACGCCACCATCCGGGAGTAGTCGAGAGAGCATTTAAGTTCGCGCTCATTTAAGTGCGAACTTAAATGGGCGTGAGGGCCACCACCCAGCGAGAAGGGGAGCCGACCCGCAGGTCGACTCCCGTGATCCCGCACGGGAAGGATTACCTCTTTCCGCCGCCGAGCAAGCCGCCGAGCAGGCCGCCGATCATTGACTGAGTGCTGGGGTCGCTCATAAGTCCACCGAGGATCGAGCCGATGTCGCCGCCGGTTGCGGCCGGGGTCGCCGTCTTCTTCGCGGTCGTTGCCGGCGCGGCCGACTTTCCCGACAGGAACTGCGTGGCGATGAACGATAAAACAATCGGCGCCACGATCGGCAGCACCTGCTTGATGATGTCGGCGGTGACATTTGGCTTGGGCTCGGCGTCGGCCAGCTTGGAAGCCACCTGGTCGGTGTTGCTACCGAAGACGTGCTTCACGATCTTGGCGCCGTCGTTCGTATCGATGTCCGCGACGCTCGTAGGTGTGCTCGTGTGCTTCGACAGCGCCTTCTCGAGCGATGCTGAACCTTCAGAGCTGGAGGCGTTCGCGGCGAGACCGCCGATCAGGCCAGGAAGCACCTGCTTGACGGCCGCCTCGGCGACGTCGGACGGGATCCCGAGCTGCGTGGCGATGTCGCCGATGGGGACTTGATTGAGGACTTCTGAAAGATCGGTCATGCCGTCAGATTAGCGCTCGCGGGCCGGGCCGCAGTATGGTCATTTTGTGCCGAACACGATGATCGAACTCCGGAGCGCAGCGCTCCGTCGAGTCCGTCGTGCGCGCCGACTCCAGGCGACGCCGCGCCGCTGACTTCGTTCAGCCG
>JBDUBG010000036.1:0-1826 GCA_040004215.1 Pseudolysinimonas sp.
GGTGGCCGCACACCGACCGCGTGATGACGAAGCGCAACACGCGCCTGCCCGGCGACGCTCCGCGGCATCCGGTGTCGGCCTTCGGCAACTTCGTCGAAGAGCGCGTGCTCTCGAATGGCGCCCTTGCCCTGATGTGCCGGGTGGGCCATGCCGTGCCGTCGCTGACCCCGAAAATCAACCGGCTGGCGACCCGCGTCTACGGCGACCGGGAGTACACCGACCACTCGTATGAGGTGTTCACGGCGCCGCGCAGGGTGCGGTTTCGCGAGATGGAGTACGCGGTGCCACGCCGTGCCGTCCCCGAGGCGGTGCGGGCCGTGCGGCGGTTGATCGAGAAGAACGATTGGCGGATCTCGTTCCCGGTCGAGGTGCGCGTTGCCGCGTCCGACGACAACTGGCTGTCCACCGCGCAGGGCCGCACGTCGGGCTACATTGCGGTGCACCGGCACGTGAGCGACGACTACCTGCCCTACTTCCGCGAGGTCGACGCCATCATGCGTGACTTCGACGGCCGCCCGCACTGGGGCAAGATCCATTTTCAGGATGCCGCGAGCCTCGCCCCGCGCTACGAAAACTTCGCAGACTTCCTTGCAGTTCGAGATCGCCTGGACCCCGAGCGGGTCTTTGCGAATCCCTACCTGGAGCGCGTGCTGGGCGCGTAGCACTCGGTGGTCGAGTAGCCGCCCTGTCGGCGTATCGAGACCCGGGGTTGTGCAACGGGTTTCGATACGCGACCTTCGGTCGCTACTCAACCAGCGAGAAACGCGACTACTCAACCCGCGAGATCGCGCTGAACGACACGTCACCGATCCGGGCACGTCCGTTCAGCGCGGTGAGTTCGAGCACCACAGACACGCCGGCGGCGACGAGCCCGGCATCGCCGAGCAAACCAAGCGATGCCTCCAACGTGCCGCCCGTCGCGAGCACGTCGTCGACCAGCAGCACCCGAGTGCCCACCGGCAGCTCGTCGCTGTGCAGCTCGAGGGTCGCGGTGCCGTACTCGAGTGAGTACTGCCGACTGACCGTGGGGCGGGGCAGCTTGCCGGCCTTGCGTATCATCACTACGCCGGTGTCAGCGAGCACGGCGGCCGCGGCGGCCAGCACGAAACCGCGCGCTTCGACTCCGGCAATCACCTCGAACGACCCGGCGAAGGGGGCGATCAGCTCGTCGATGACGGCACGGAGAGCCGCGGCATCCGCGAACACCGGGGTCAGATCTCGGAACATGATGCCCGCCGTCGGGAAGTCCGGGATCACCGCCGTGAGACGGTCGAGGGCTGCCGTCGCAGCGGTGGGGGTGGACTCTGGCGCCGCGGTCACCCGCCCAGCATGTCACGCGCATCGAACCGACCATTTCTCGGCACGCATCGGGTATCTCATAGGCGACGACGATCGACTCCCCATATGATGATTGGCATGGACCCCGTCGTCGTCGTCATCATCGTCATCGTCGCCCTCGTGGTGATCATCGGTATCTACCTGCTCTCTACCTACAACGGCCTGGTGCGTTTCAACGTGCGCGTCGACGAGGCGTGGAGCGACATCACCGTGCAGCTCAAGCGCCGTGCCGACCTCATCCCGAACCTGATCGAGACGGTGAAGGGCTATGCGGCTCACGAGAGCTCGGTCTTCGAGAACGTGACCCAGGCCCGTGCGGCAACGATCAACGCAACAACCCCGGCGCAGGCATCCGTTGCCGAGAACCAGCTGCAGGGCGCGCTGAAGAGCCTGTTCGCGGTGTCAGAGGCGTACCCGCAGTTGCAGGCCAACCAGAACTTCTTGCAGTTGCAGGCTGAGCTGGTCGACACCGAAGACAAGATCCAGGC
>JBDUBG010000193.1:0-6013 GCA_040004215.1 Pseudolysinimonas sp.
CGTAGTCGCGTACGACGAGTGTGACGGCGGAGAGATGGAGTGACATGAAGATGTCTGGAAGAACAACGGCGTTCTTGGCGACAAGTGCAGGAATGCTGATGATCCTCGCGCTGGCCGGTTGCAACGCGCAGAGCGGAAGCCCCGATGAAAGTGCTAGCGCTGCCACGGGGAAGCCAATCCGCGTCGGTGCGATCGCGAGCCTGACCGGCCCTGCGGTGTTCCCTGAAGCGTCGGCCGCGGCAAAGGCGTACTTCGACTATCTCAACAAGCATGGTGGAGTCGGGGGACACCCGATTGAGTACAAGGTGGTAGACGACGGGGGTGACCCTGCGAAGGCCGCCCAGGCAGCCAAGACCCTGGTCGAGGATGACGGAGTCGTCGTCCTCGGGGGTGAGGGAAGCCTGCTCCAGTGCGCAGTCAATGCGGACTACCTCGCCAAGCAGGGCATCGTCGACGTACCGGGCACCGGGGTCGACCCAGGGTGCTTCGCCTCTGCTGCGATCTCCCCGGTCAACACTGGCCCCTACGTCGGCGTCACCGTCTCGCTCTACTATCTCTCCGAGAAGCGCGGCATCGACCACGTCTGCTACGTCCAGCAGAGCGTTCCAGCCTTCAACCCAGCATTCAAGGCAGCCGTTGAGCGGTGGAGCGCTCTGACCGGGAAGTCACTCGCCGCGCCGATTCAGTTCGTGGATCCGACCGACGATCTCACGCCGGTGGTCAGTTCCCTCAAATCAAGTGGATGCCGCGCCGTCTTCTTCAGTCTCAACGAGGCTCCCTTGGTGGCTCTCATGCAGGCGGTCACCACTCAGGGCCTGGGCAGTGACATGGTTCTCATGAGCCAAACCAGCGGATTCACCGAGGGCGTCGCGACGGCCCTCGGCGCAGCAGGACAGGGATTGTTGGCCAACAGCGAGTTCCTGCCTTTCAACTCGGATTCGTCCGAACTCGATCAGTGGCGCAAGATCATGACCGACGCTGGTGTTCCCCTGACGTCGTTCGCCGAGGGTGGCTACCTAGCCGCCAAGATCATCGCGGATACCCTCTCCGGCATTAAGGGTGACATCACTCGCGAGTCAGTCGCCAAGGCCTTCCACGCCTTGACCTCATTCCCAACCCCGCTCATGGGCACCGACTACGCCTTTGGTGACGGCGACACGCACGCGTCGAACAGAGCAAGCATGATCGTCGAGTTGAAGGACGGTAAGTGGAAGACAGTCAAAGACGAATGGGTTCGTCTACCTAACTAGCCGAGATGGGCCCCGCACTGGTGCGGGGCCCATTTCGCCTGACCCGGAGGAGAGAGAGGATGCTCAACCTTGCCATCGCAGGCCTGACCGCAGGCGTTGCATACGCGGCTCTGGGGCTCTGCCTCGTGCTCACGCACTACATCTCCAATCTGATCAACGTGAGCCAGGCGATCGTCGGAGGCATCGGCGCCTTCGTATTCGTCCGGCTTTACGATCCCCACAACCCGATCTGGTTTCCGATCATCGTCGGCCTGCTCGCGAGCGGAATGCTTGCGGCGTTGCAAGGAGCCATCATCGCCCGCTGGTTCGCGGACGCCAACAGTGCCGCGCGCACCGCCACGACCATCGCGATGGGGATCGCATTCCTCGCGCTGGCGCAACGGATCTTCGGCTATGCCCCCCAGGTGTTCCCGCTCCTACTCAATGGCTCGGTCGTGAAGCTCGACGCCACCAATGTCCCCGTCGCGACCATCGTCGCGGTTGGCGCGCTCCTCCTTCTCGTGCTCGGCCTGCGGGCAGCGTTCGCGCGCTCACGCATCGGCCTGCGGGTGCGAGCGGTGAGTCTTCTGCCCCGTACCGCCGAGATCCTCGGCGTGCGATCGCGGGTACTCGTACCTGCTGTATGGGCGGTGTCCGGAGCGCTCGCCATGCTGAGCCTCCTGGTCGTGATGCCGACACGCCAGGCAGACCTGGGAGCGATCATGCTCCTGGTCGTGCCGGCGCTGGCAGCAGCTCTGCTGGGCTCCATGCGGCGATTCGAGGTCGTCCTCATCGCGGGACTCGGAATCGGCGTCATCGAGTCGCTGCTGCTGGCGTGGCCGGAGGTCGCGCCCTACCGGCAAGCTGTCTCGTTCGTCGTCATCATCGCCGGGCTTCTGCTCGGCCAACGCAAGGTGGTGTGGCATGAGGCTCGGTGAGACGCTCCGCCCACGGGCAAAGGTTCTGACCTGGTTCGCTGTCGGTGCAGTGCTTCTCGCGTTGAGTTTGCTCGTTCCGACTTCTGGAGCGTTCCTCATGACAACCGCAGCGGTCTACGGCATTCTCGCACTGAGCTTGAATCCCGTCCTCGGCGGCGCGGGAATGCTCTCGATGTGTCAACTGACGTTTGCCGCGGCCGGAGCGGCGACGATGGGAGCATTGGGCGGACGGATTCCTTTCCTCGTCGCCGTGCTTGCTGCAGCTCTCAGCGCAGTTCCACTCGGTCTGCTCGTGGGCGCAATCTCGATGCGCCTGCGGGGGATGAGCTTCGCCGCCGCCAGCCTCGGTCTCGCCGTTGCCGGACAAGTCGCCATCGGCCATCTCGCATTGCCGGGATTCCAGTCCACCGCGTCCGTCGCCCTACCAGCACCCCTCGACTCGACCCGCGGCTACCTGCTTTTCGTGCTGATTGGATTCGCGCTCGTCAGCGTCCTGGTCGCATGGCTTCGATCGAGCCGGCTAGGTCGCACCTGGTCGATCACGCAGTTCAGTGAACGAGCGGCGGCGGCCACCGGGATCAGTGTTCCCGGCGCCAAGCTCACCGCGACGGCGGTCGGAGCCGCTATCGCGGGCTTCGGTGGGGCGCTCATGGTGGGGCAGTATGGCTTCATCACCGCCGACGCCGTGGCGCCGATCAACGGCCTGGTGCTGCTCGTCGTAGCGATGATCGCCGGTCTCGGCAGCGTCGCCGGAGCGTGGATCGCGGGACTTCTCTTCGTCATCATTCCCTGGCTTCTCACGTCTGTTGGGCTGCCCTCCGATATCGCGACAATCCTCTTCGGCCTAGCCGCGGTCCAGGTCCTCGCGACAGGCGGTGACGGAATCGTCGGCCAATTGCGCGCGCTAGCGGCGAAGCGGCGACGACAACGCGGCTCGCCGGCTGCGCTGGAACTCGCGCTCCTTGATGCGCTCCGCCCGTCCGGCCGACGGAACGGGCCGTCTCTCAGCCTTCATGTGAGTGAACTGACAGTCGATTTCGGAGCCGTCCGAGCGTTGGATGGCGTGACGATCGACATCGCACCCGGGACCGTCACCGGGCTCCTCGGCCCGAACGGTGCGGGCAAGTCGACCTTGATCGACACGATCTCGGGATTCGTACTGCAGCGATCCGGCACCGTGACTCTCGATGAACGAATCGACGGCCTGTCGGTGCGGTCTCGTGCCAACGCTGGCGTGCGCAGGACCTTCCAGCAAAGTCGCATCCCTCGCGACCTGACTGTCGCGCAGTACCTCGAGCTGTGCAGCGGTGGAGCAGGATGGACGCGTGGACACAATCTCGGCGCGATGGGACGAGTCCGTGTGGACGAGCTCGACATCCCCGCCCGGCGGATCGTCGAGGTAGCCGGAGCGTTCTGCGTCGACCCGCGCGTGGTTCTTCTCGATGAGCCCGCTGCCGGGCTGTCCGAGACCGATTCCCGTGTACTCGGATCGGCAATACAGCAACTGGCAGCACGGCTGGGGACGGCGGTGCTTCTCGTCGAGCACGACGTGGAGATGGTGCGTGCCTGCTGCGACCTGGTGTACGTCCTCGATTTCGGCCGTGTGATAGGCCGGGGGGCACCCGCCGAGGTCTTGAGCCGCCCCGAGGTCGTCGCCGCATACCTGGGAGAGGAGCCGCATGAGTGAGCGGTCGGACGCGCTGAGCATCCAAGATTTGTCGGTGCGACGTGGAGGGTCGATCGTCGTGCGGTCCGTGAGCGTCGAGGTACCACGAGGAAGTCTGGTCGCCCTTTTGGGCGCGAATGGCGCCGGCAAGTCCTCTCTACTCGACGCGATCAGCGGCACGCTGGCGAGTACAGGGAGCGTGAACATCGACGGCCATTCGGTGTCGAGTGCCGGCGCGAGCATCCGTGCGCGACGCGGACTCGGGTACATCCAGCAGGGCCGCACCGTCTTCCCTGATCTCACCGTGGAGCAGAATCTGCTGGTCGTGGCGCCTCAGCGGGAACTGCGGCGGGCCTGGACGCTCTTCCCTGAACTCGAGACGCTGCGACGCCGTCGCGCCGAGTTGCTTTCGGGAGGAGAACAACAAATGCTCATGATCGCCCGGGCGGTACTCACCGAGCCGCGGTATCTGATGATCGACGAGTTGTCGCTTGGTCTTGCGCCGACGATCGTGCACCGTCTCTACCCGGTCATCCGCCAGCTAGTCACGGACGGAATGGGTGTGTTGCTAGTCGAGCAATTCGCCGACGCAGCGCTCAAGCATGCCGACGTCGCCTATGTACTGGCGCGCGGGACCGTCACCTTCGAAGGGGCACCAGATCAGCTGCGGAGCGATTCGTCACTGCTCCGGCGTGCCTATCTGGGGGAGGCAAACGCAGCACAGGAGCCACCGCGTACGGGGAAGGCACGATCATGATCACCGGATATTGGCACGCCGGGGTCTCGGTGTCCGACATGGAACGATCTCTCGTGTTCTATCGTGATCTTCTCGGTTTGGAACAGGTATCCGATCGGGTCGTTCGCACGGCATCCGTCATCGAGGTGACCGGCACCGCCGTCGACGCGATTCGGGTATGCATGCTGAAGGTGCCCGGCGAGGATCTCTATCTGGAACTCCTTGAGTACGGAGCTCCCGGGCCGCTCGCCGATCGGAACACGATCGCGTCGGAACCCGGGACAGGGCACGTGTGCTTCTATGTCGACGATCTCGTCGCTGTCTGGAATCAGCTGCACGGGGTAGGAGTCGAATCGCCGAGCGGCGGTCCCGTCGACTTCTCAGAGCGCACTCCGGGAACCTGGTGCATCTACCTGCGCGATCCTGATGGATTCCTCGTCGAGTTGTTCGAGGGACCGCGCTATCCGCTGCGGACGCTGGGAGAACGGCTCCCATGACGCCACCCGCACTCACGATCGAGCGACGCGACGGCGTCATGCGGGTCGTGATAGCCCACCCTCCCATGAACGTTCTGGATGCGACCGTGCGAGCCGAACTCGACGAACTTTCGCACGAGTTGTCGAGCGACGCTGAAACCCGAGTCGTTGTGATCGAGAGCGCCGACCCGGAATACTTCATCGCACACGCGGATGTGCATGCGTTGCGCGGTCGACATGCGGACCCCCGGGTGCGCAAGTCGGCACTCGGGCCATTCCATGCCATGGTCGAACGCTGGCGGACGTTACCTCAGCCGACCATCGCCCTGGTTCGCGGTGCCGCCAGAGGGGGAGGGTTGGAGTTCCTGCTGAGCCTGGACATGGTCTACGCCTCGCAGGAGCGAGCTGTGTTCGGTCTCCCTGAGGTCGCACTCGGCATCCTGCCTGCCGGGGGTGGAACCCAGCGTCTGGCACGAACCACGTCGCGCGGGCGCGCCATGGAGGTGATCTTGGCCTGTGAGGATCTTTCCGCCGATGAAGCTGAGGGATACGGACTTGTGACTCGGTCGCTTCCCGAGGCAGAGCTTGCGGCTCACGTGGACCGGATTGCGGAGCGCATCGCATCGTGGCCCGTGCACGCGGTCCGGCTGGCGAAATGCGCGGTCGACGCGGCGGCACCCAGCCCCGTCGATGGCCTCCTGGACGAGTATCACTTGTTCAGCCTCCTGCTGTCCGATCAGTCGACCGACGACCGGCTTAAGCGATTCCTCGCTGCTGGGGGGCAGACACCCGAGGGCGAACGACGGCTCGGCGCGCGACTGCCGCACATGTTCGGTACCCCTGGCGAGGGAACCTTGCCGTGATGCATCACCCGCGGACGCACTGGACTTGACCTGACTCAGGCGCGGACGACTTCAGGCGCTGACTACCTCGCCCTTGCCGACCACGGTGATGCCGGAATCGGTCAC
>JBDUBG010000218.1:0-6013 GCA_040004215.1 Pseudolysinimonas sp.
GGCGGCCGGCGATATCGATGTCGTCGCCGCCGCGCGCCTCGGCGAACGCCGCGATGAAGAGCACCGCAAGCGTCGTGACCTTGATGCCGCCGGCGGTCGACGCCGAGCCACCACCGATGAACATCAGCATGTCGGTGACCAGCAGGCCCGCCCCGCCGAGGTGCCCGGTGTCGAAGGTCGAGAAGCCGCCAGATCGAGCCATCGTCGACAGAAAGAAGCTCTGCAGGATGCGCTGACCGGGATCCATGCCGGCCATCGTCTTCTGGTTGTTGAACTCGATGATCAGGTAGGCAATCGCGCCACCGACCATCAGAATTCCGAAGGTCGCGAGGGTGAGCTTCACATGCAGCGACCAGTGCCGAGGGGTGCGCCAGCCCCGCCGCAGGGCGTAGATCACCGGAAAGCCGATCGCGCCGAATACGACGCCGATCATCAGCACGACGAGAAACCAGACGTCGTGCGCGTAGGGCGCCAGGCCGTCTTTGGCGGGCAGGAATCCGGTGTTCGTGAACGCCATCGCCGAGGTGTAAATCGACTGCCATGCCGCGGTCCAGACGTCGTCGCCGTTGAGCAGCATCCGCGGAAACAGCAGCGCCGCCACCACACCCTCGATCACCAGAACGCTGGTGGCGACGGTGAGCAGCAGGCCGCCGGTCTCGCCGAGTCGCACCGCCTGCCTTTCGGCAACCGGACCGCGATGCAGTCGCAGCGGGTTGGCGTCGCTTGCCGCCATCAGCTTCTGTCGCAGTCCGAGTCTGCGGCTGATGACGAGTCCCAGGATCGAGGCGAAGGTCAGCACGCCGATGCCGCCGATCTCGACTCCGAGAAAGATCAGCACATGCCCGAACGGCGACCAGAAGGTCGCCATGTCAACTGTCGAGAGTCCGGTGACGCAGACCACAGACACCGCGGTGAAGACGGCATCGACGAGCGGGGCACTCTGCCCGGATGCCGTGGCGATCGGCAACGAGAACAGCACAGTGAAGACGGCGACCAATGCGGAGAACACGATGATGGCGAAGCGCGCTGGACTGGCAAGAGAGACGTCGCCGACGAAGTCGACGAGCCGAGCACCGAGAGTTCTGTGCCGAATTGCTTTGCCCTGCATCTGCCCTCCTCCCGCGCTCCACCCTGGTCAGTTCCAGCGTGTCTGGCTACTCTGGCACGATGGCCGACATCTTCGACGTGCTAGCCGACGGCACCCGTCGCGAGCTGCTCACCCATCTTCTGCGTCATGCAGGATCCCGCACCCACTCCGGCGAGGTGTCGGTGAGCGAACTCGTTACCGAGCTCGCCATCAGCCAGCCCACGGTGTCGAAGCATCTGAAGGTGCTCCGCGATCACGGTCTGGTGTCGGTGCGTGAAGAGGGGCAGCACCGCTACTACCGGCTCGAAACGGCTCCGCTCGCGGAGCTGAGGGGGTGGCTCTCGCCATTCATCGGCGGCGATCTGGGGTCAGCAGCTGCCGAAGATGAGGGAGTGGCACCCACCGTCTATGCCGCATGGGGGGCGGGCAGCGAGGTCGGCGATCGCGTCGGCCGTCGCGCCGCCGAGACCGCCCACAATGCGCGGGTCGCGATCGAGGCAGCGCAAGAGAAGCTGCAGGGAGCGCAGAAGCGCGTTGTCGCCCGGGTTCAGCAGCTGCCGTTCAACGAATAGCAGCTGTCGCGGCAGTTTTCACTGCACCCGAATGGGTGCGACGCACTCGGGTGCTTTACACCGTTGAATGCGGAGCCCTAGTGTTGCGACAGCACTCCTGTCACAGGAGTCACACTGCTGACAGCCAGCAGACGGGGGTCGGGCACATGATGCCCGCATGATCAGGGGCAGCAATGGCGAACGAACTGTCGGACGTGCGTTTTCTCACGGTCGCCGAGGTGGCCGAGATGATGCGCGTCTCAAACATGACCGTCTACCGCCTCGTGCACTCGGGAGACCTGCCGGCCATCCGGTTTGGACGGTCGTTCCGCATCCCAGAGTCGGCTGTCGAAGCCGCGATCGCGCTGCCACAGTCCGACGTCGGCTGAATCCGGTTTCTCGCCGCGTTTCCTGGCACCGTGGCAGAGCAGGTACACTCGGCAGGTTAGATTTCCGTGGTCGGATGATGGCCAGCGGTAGTCCACATCCGACACGAATGAGGTGAACATGGGTTCCGTCATCAAGAAGCGCCGCAAGCGCATGGCGAAGAAGAAGCACCGCAAGCTGCTGCGCAAGACGCGTCACCAGCGTCGCAACAAGAAGTAGTCCCGCCCGGGTCAACGATTCGCGGGATGACAGCGTCGGGCCCCCGGGTTCGGCGCTTCCTTCGTTAAGGGCGCTGTTTCCTGACGTTCTTCTTGACAGAACGCGCCTCACGCCTCACGCGGCGCTGGGCGTCGCGGATGCTGGCAGGGCTCAACCGGAGCACCGGCCACTGGTGCTCGCGCGCATGGTGGGCGAGGACAACATCCGGATTCACCACCACCGGGTGCCCGACCAGTTCGAGCAGCGGGATGTCATTGCGACTGTCTGAGTATGCCCAGCTGTCGGCGAGGTCTGCTCCACTCGCCTCGGCAAGTTCGCGCACGGCCGCTGCCTTGCGTTCGTTGTGCAGCACGTGACCAATCAATTCGCCGGTGTAGACGCCGTCTGCCACCTCGATGCGGGTGCCGAGCGCCCCGGTCAGCCCCAGTCGGCGGGCGATCAGGTCTCCGATCTCCCACGGGGTTGCCGAGACCAGCCAGACCTCGTGCCCTTTCGCAATGTGCTCTTGAGTGAGATCGACCGTCTCGGGGTAGAGCCGCGGCTTGATCCGGTGCTCCCAGATCGACTCGGCGAGTTCGAGGATCTCGGCCTGCGTGTGACCACCGACCAGTCCCAGCGCGCGTTCGCGGGCCGTGACCAGGTGTTCATCGTTCTCGCCGACCTGAATGAAACGACGCTGATGCCACGCGAACAGTGCAACATCGCGGAACCGGATGACGTGCTTCGCCCAGGCCTCGCGCCCGAGTTGAAACAGGCTGGTTCCTCGCATCAGTGTGTTGTCGACGTCGAAGAAGGCAAGGATCGGACGGTCGCTCGGAGCCGGCAAGGGCGCGGGGCTCGGCGACTCGGACACGCTTCATGGTATCCGGCGCGGGTAGCCTGCAAACGTGACCCGCCTCACCCTCATTGGCAAACCCGACTGCCATCTGTGCGACGACGCCCACGCGGTAGTCGATGCGGTTCTCGCCGACTTTCCCGGCGTCGAGCTCAGCGAACGCTCCATCCTCGACGAACCCGAGCTGTTCGAGGCCTATGTCGAAGAGATTCCGGTGCTCATGATCGACGATCGGGTGCACACCATCTGGAGGGTGGATGCCGCCCGCCTACGTGCGGCGCTCGCCGCCGCCATCGACAGCGAGACCGCATCCTCCTAGGCTCTCGACATGGAGCGCACGACCGTTCTCGCGATCTGCGGGAGTTTGCGCCTGGATTCGCTCCACCGGGCGTTGCTGATAGCCGTCGAGCGGCGCTCGCCGGAACTGCAGTTTGTCGGCGCAGAGCTCGTGCGCGACCTTCCCCTGCTCGATCCGGACCTGGACACTCCCGACCGTCTGCCGTCGGTGGTACGCGAGTTCCGTCTGCTTGCCGAGTCGGCTCGCGGCGGGATCATCTCATCGCCCGAGTACGTGCACTCAGCATCCGGTGTGACGAAGAACGCGCTCGACTGGCTCGCTGGATCGACGGGCCTGTATGGCAAACCGGTACTGCTGATGAGCGCGTCACCCGGGCAGACCGGAGGAATTCGCGGACTAGCTGCGCTGGTTCCGACCTTGCTGGCGTTGGATGCTGTGCTAATTGACCCGGTGTCAGTGTCGCGGGCATCGGCGCGCATCCTTCCCGATGGCGAGGTAGTTGAGGCGGGGTTGGATCTTCGATTGGATATCGCGCTTGAACAGTTTTCGCAGTCGATCGCAGTAGCCGGACAGGTCGTACGCGCCTAGGCTGTCGGGCACGCACTTATTCACGTTCGACGGAAGGACCCCGCCATGAAGTTCCAGATCGTCAAGGGCAAGAGCACCACCCAGCCGTACTTCTGGCGGATCGTCGCCTCCAACGGCCAGACACTTGCGGTCAGCGAGAACTACGTGGCCAAGGCCTCCGCGAAGAGCGCCGTCGAGTCGGTCATGAAGAACGCAGGCGGCGCGACGGTCGAAGACCTCAGCTAGCAGGCACCCCGCGCCGCTCTCAGCCCTGAGAGTACGTAAAAGCCCGTACCTTCAGCGTTGAGAGTACGTAGAAGCCCGTACTCTCAGCATTTTGGGCGCGGGCACCATGTGGGCGCTGCCGCCCGGCGGCGCTACGGGGCCAGTCGGTTCGGCCCGCGGAACAGGTAGGTCACCTCGCGGATCGACGGCTGGTGCAGCATCAGCATCATGACGCGCGACAAGCCAATGGCGAATCCACCGTGCGGCGGAACTCCGTAGCGGAAGAACTCGAGGTAGGTCCCGATCTCGTCGGGGTTCAGCCCCTTGTCTTTGGCCTGCTCGATCAGCACGTCGATGCGGTGCTCGCGTTGGGCGCCGGTCGAGATCTCGACCCCGTTGAAGATCAGGTCGTAGCTGTTGGTCAGGCTCGGGTCATCGTCGTGGCGACGGTGGTAGTAGGGGCGGATGCTCGAGGCGTAGTCGGTCAAGAAGACGAACTCGTGCCCGAACTGCTCCTTCACGTACTCCGAGATCTGGCGCTCGCCCTCCGGATCCATGTCGGCGTCGGCGCGCGGCACCGTGTAGCCGCGCTGGGCGACGATCTCTTTGGCTTCGGCGAGCGGGATACGCGGGAAGGGCACACTCGGCACCGCCACCTCGAGACCGAACAGGGCCTCGATCTCGGCGCCGTGCTTCTCTTTGATGGCGGTGAAGCCCGCCACCAGCAGCTGCTCCTGCACGGCCATCACGTCTTCATGCGAGTCGATCCAGCTGAGTTCGGTGTCGATCGACACGAACTCGGTGGCGTGACGCGAGGTGAAGGACGGGTCGGCGCGGAACGCTGGAGCAACCTCGAACACGCCGCCGAAACCGGCGGCCTGGCCCATCTGCTTGAAGTGCTGCGGGCTCTGCGCCAGGTAGGCAGTGGTCTCGAAGTAGGGCACCTGAAACAGCTCAGCACGCGACTCAGACGGCGAGTCCATCAGTTTGGGCGTGTGGATCTCGACGAAGTCGTGCTCGACCCACCAGCTGCGCAGCGCGTGCAAGAACGTCGTCTGCACGCGGAACAGCAGGTTCATTTCGGGGCGGCGCAGGTCGATCCAGCGGTAGTCGAGACGCTTGTCGACGCTCGAGTCTTCGGCGATCGGCAAGTCGAGCGCGAGCGACGAGACGGCGAGGCCGTCGATCTTGACCTCGAGACCTCCGAGTTTGACCCGCTCGTCGTGCTTCAGCTCGCCCGTCACCGTGAGGAAGGTGCCGGCTGTCAGGGTCGAGATCGTCGCGGCGGTCGCATCCGGCTCCGAGCCCTCTTCGACGTCGGTGCGCGGGTGAACGAGCTGAACCGCACCGGACTCGTCGCGCAGAACGATGAACTGCACCTTCTTCTGATCGCGCACGGTGTCGACCCAGCCAGACACCGAAACGGGTCCATCGGGGGCGGCGGCGAGGTTCTTGACAAGGGTCCGGTTCACGGTCCCCGAGTCTACGGGCCAGCCCGAGGCCGCCGAGCGAGCGCCCAGCGGGCGAACCGTAGAATCGGGGGGTGCCCGCCGATCTCATTCACCTCGTTCGTCACGGCGAGGTGTTCAATCCGACGGGGGTGCTCTACGGGCGGCTGCCCGAGTTCCACCTGAGTGAGCTAGGTCTGCAGATGGCGGCGCTCGCCGCGAAGTCCTTGGCCGGTCGCCCGGTCGTGAGCGTGACGGCTAGCCCGCTCACGCGCACCCGCGAGAGCGCGCAGCCGTGGCTCGACGAGTTCGATCTGTCGCTGAACATTGACGAGCGGCTCATCGAGCCGGCCAACAAGTTCGAGGGCGTCAACATTCGTCAGGCGCTGCGCAAGA
>JBDUBG010000422.1:0-1801 GCA_040004215.1 Pseudolysinimonas sp.
GGTCACGTACTGGGCGAACATGTTGACGCCCTCGCGGTAGCGCTCGAGCGCCATCTGGATGTCTTTGGCCGAGTCGTACTCAGCGCCCTCACGGCCACCCCACATGACGAAGGTCTTCGCGCCGAGTTCTGCGCCGAGGTCGAGCTGCCGGAGCGCCTTACGCAGGGCGAACCGTCGCACCTCACGGTCATTGGAGGTGAAGCCGCCGTCTTTGAAAACCGGAGCGCTGAACAGGTTGGTCGTCACCATCGGGATGATGAGGCCGGTGTCGGCGAGGGCACCCTTGAGTCGGTCGATCTGCTTCTGGCGGTCGGCGTCTGACGAGCCGAAGGCGAACAGGTCGTCATCGTGGAAGGTCAACCCGTATGCCCCGACCTCCTTGAGATTCTCGACGACGTGCACGATGTCCATGGGAGCGCGCGTCGGGCCGCCGAACGGGTCTGCACCGTTGTAGCCGATCGTCCAGAGGCCGAACGAGAACTTGTCGGCGGGGGTCGGAGTGAGTGTGGCCACGGGGTCCTGCTTTCAGCGACGATGGTGAGCGAATTGGTGATTGTTGATGCAAACAACATATTACCGGACTCGGGTCGTTGCAAGCGTCCCGCGACGAAAACAGGACCGATAGTTTCGTTAGACTCAGCGGCATGTCGATCTCGCAGGACGCCACTCGCGTGACCCTGTCTGACGTCGCGGAGCGCGCGGGCGTCTCGTTGTCGACGATCTCGAAAGTGCTCAACGGGCGCAGCGACGTATCGAGCTCCACGCGCGCCAGGGTAGAAGGTCTCTTGGCGGAGCACGGCTACCTGCGCCGCAATGCCGGGCAAACTCGCACGCAGTTGATCGAGTTGGTGTTCAACGAACTCGAGAGCGCCTGGTCGATGGAGATCATTCGCGGCGTTGAGAACGTTGCAGCCGCGCACGGAATGAGCGTCGTGCTCACCGAGAGCGGGTCTCGCCACGCTCCTGGCCCGGAGTGGATCGAGAGCGTGATGCGGCGCCGTCCGGTCGGTGTCGTACTGGTGTTCTCGGACCTGCCACCGGAGTATCGCGATCGGCTGCGCTCGCGCGCCATCCCGTTCGTGATCATTGACCCGGCGGGTGATCCGTCGCCCGACGTGCCATCCGTTGGCTCAGCGAACTGGTCGGGTGGCCTCATTGCGACACGGCACCTGATCGAGCTCGGGCACACCCGCATCGCCGCGATCACGGGACCAGAAGACATGATGTGCTCGCACGCGCGCATCGACGGCTTCCGTTCGGCGATGACCGCCGCTGGCTTGCCGATCAACCCCGACTGGGTGCGATTCGGCAACTTTCACATCGAGGGCGGCAGCGTTAACGGGCGCGAGCTGCTGTCTGGTGCCGAGCGACCGACCGCGATTTTTGCCGGTAGCGACCTGCAGGCGCTCGGCGTGCTCGACGCGGCGCGCAGCCTGGGCTTGCGGGTGCCAGACGATTTCTCGGTGGTCGGCTATGACGACATCCCGCTCGCTAAATGGGTCAGCCCCACCCTCACAACAGTGCATCAGCCGCTGAAGCGCATGGCAGAGGAGGCGTCGCGCCTGGTGATCAGGATGAGTCAGGCGCCGCTCGAGACCGTGCCGCGCATGGATCTCGCGACCAGCCTGGTGATCCGCGAGAGCACCGCTCCGCCGCCGGCCTAGCTGCGCGACCGCCTAGCGCCGTGTGACCTCGACCTCGGCGGTCAGTGCCCGGTGGTGATCGACCCGCACAGGAGCACGTTGCCGTCGGTGTCGAAGGCCTTGGCGGGGCGCGGTCGCGTGCCGTCGAACGCCAGGTC
>JBDUBG010000480.1:0-5963 GCA_040004215.1 Pseudolysinimonas sp.
TCGGCGTCAGTGCCAGTCATCGGGGTGGTTCCGGATGACTTGGCTCAGCACCTCGATAGTTACGTCAGCAGCAAGAACGCGCCGGGAGCTCGTCTGGTGGCCATGCTCGACGGCCTCAAGAAGGAGGGCTACATCAGCCACGGCCTCGATCCGGATCAACCGGCAAGCCGTTCTGGGCATGCTGCCGATCGCATCACGCAGTTGTTCACCGACCCGCGAATGATTGGCGACGCCGAGCAGTACTCGGTCGCGGCGGCACTGATGGCTCGTCAACTGGGCTTCCCCTCCCGCGTCGTTTTCGGCTTTGCCCCGCAGGGCTCCGCGGGAACGCTCGACGTCACCGGCGCTGATGTCTCGGCCTGGATCGAAGTGAATACCGCACAGTACGGCTGGGTGTCGATTGACCCCAACCCGCCTGCGCGGCCGATTCCCGATGAGCAGCCACAGGATCCGACCAAGATTGCGCGGCCGCAGTCTGTCGTGCCGCCGCCCGTCGACAAGGCCGATTCGAAAAAGGACCAGACAACGCCAGATTCCAGCCAGAGTGAGCCCAACACGCTCGATCCGGTGTTGGCGATCGTGCTCCAGGTGTTGAGCGTGGTGGGATTCTTGCTGCTCATCGGTCTGATCCTTGCTGGGCCCTTCCTGGTGATCATTGCGGCGAAACTTCGACGCCGCCGAATTCGGCAGAGAGCGGCGTCGGCGTTGCAGCGCATTCGCGGCGGGTGGGACGAGTTCGCCGATGTCGTGCTCGACCACGGTTTGCAAACGCCACCAGCCGCCACCCGCTCCGAGGTGGCTGGTGTGGTCGGCACGCTCCCGTCACGCGTACTGGCTGCAGTCGCGGACCGGGCGGTATTCGCACCGGGTGACGCGGATCCGGCGGATGCCGACCGCGTCTGGGATGCCGTCGGCGAACTGCGCACTTCGCTCGACCTGGGACTGAACCGTCGTCAGAGGCTGAAGGCTCTCATCTCGCTCCGTTCGCTCGGTGGCTATAGTGTTCGAGGTCTGTTCCGGCGCACCGGACGCAAGGGGGGTGCCGCATGACCTGTCGCTATTGCGGCACCACGCTGCCAGACCGCGCGCTGTTCTGCGGCGAGTGCGGTCAGCCTGTCGCTGCCGCGCCGAGCACCCAGCAGCCGCAGCCGGCGACGACAGGGTTCTCAATCGCTGATCTGGCATTCAGCTCGCCGGGTGACATCTCAGAACCTGACGATGACGATCGCGAACTGCCTGATGAAGCCCCGTCGGAAGATGCCGATCCGGCATCGCCAACGGAAAGTGAGCTGGCGATGCCGTCCCCGACTCAGATCATCATGCTGCCAGATCTGATCAGGCTGGGAGAGTTTCCCGCAGACCCCGCAGCCCCCGACCCTCATGATGGCGAGCGGTCAGATGGCCTATCGCACGACGCCGACTCGACAACGGAGGTCGAGCCACTCGTCGACGGTGCTGACGGTTTTGCTGAGATTGACGATCTCGTGCTGGAGCCCGCTCCGGCATCCGGGGAGCCAGAAGAGGACTCAGATCCCGAAGATGAGAATCCGCACCCCTTCGTCTCGCAGGCGGCGAAGGCAGGTCCGTCGCCGCGTTCTCGACCCACCCCTGATCCCTTTCCCTGGGGCACGGACACGCCGCTGCGCGAAGACCTTGAGGCGACACGCCTGGTATCCGATTCGGCGTCTGGGACCCGGTACGTGCTGCAGTTCAGCACGGGCGAGAGCGTGACAGTAGCGGGCTCGGGGCTCGTCGGCCGCAATCCGTCGATGCAGCCCGGGGAATATGTCGACCAGTTGGTCCCGATCTTTGACGCGAGCAAGTCGGTTTCGAAGACGCACCTCGAGTTCGGACAGGAAGCCGGGCGCTTTTGGGTCAGCGACCGCTATTCGACCAACGGATCGGTCATCCGTCAGCCAGACGCCGAACCTCGCCGCTGCGATGCGGGCCGCCGCTACTTCATCGCGCGCGGCACCCGAGTTGACGTCGGCGAACAGTTCTTCGTGGTGAGCTGAGAGCCGTTCCGTTCTGACCTTCCTTCCGCATCCACTGCGCGGGGGGATTTTCCACGCATGAGTCGTGTGCGCGGCGCGGGCGCGGCGTACGCGCGCACGCTGATGCGGTGATCCCGAATGCCACTCTCGAACGACTTGCGCTTCCCGCTCTCTCACCGCCTCCGCCACGCGCGGCCTTCCCCTTTGTCGCCACCGCAGCGCCCGTGGTGCTTTCGCTCGGAATCTGGGCGGTCACGGGCTCGGTCTATTCGCTGCTGTTTGCCGCCCTCGGTCCCGTCGTCGCGGTGGGAAGCCTGCTCGACGGTCGTCGGCAACGTCGGCGTCAGGCGCGGCGCGACACGGCGCGGGCCGTCGCCGCGCTCGGGCGCGCACGAGAGCGCGTGCTGGTACTGCACGACCGTGAACGCACCAGGCTAGGGCGGCTCGCACCACCCCTTGAGGAGCTCTGCCAGCCGAGCAGTGTCGCCACAAACTGGGCGCAGGCGATGGCTGACTCTGACTCGACCAACACCGGGCCCTTCCCGGTACGCCTCGGGCATGCCGACCGCCCGGCTGTGGTTGCGCTCGATGGGGGAGTCGCCGACACCGATGATGAACTCTCGATCGTCGTGCGCGCGGCAGTCGACGATGTCCGACGCACCGCAGCTGAGCTCCCGGATGCCCCGTGGCTTGTTGATGCCCGCGACGGCGTTGGGGTCGTTGGTCCGATGCCGGCGGCGCGGGCGCTTGCCCGGTCGATCGTGCTGCAATTGGCGATGCGCAGCTCGCCGTTGACAACCAGAATCATCGCCACGAGCGACGAGGAATGGATCACGGCGTTGCCACATGCGGTAACCGTCGAAAGCGGCGAACAACGGGGTGACACCTTTCGGCTGTCGGGCAACGGGCCCGATCTGCTCGTCGCGTGGGCGGCGAGCGAGTCGGAGCTACCGCCGGGCCTCAACACTGTCGTCGGCTTGGCGCCCGCTGACGACGAGAGCGCAGATCGCGCCGGGAGCAGGCGTGCGCGGTTCGACCTGCTCGGCGTCGCTCGAGCCGGTGAGGCGGCGCACGCTCTTGCTGCCCTCGCGGCGGAGCGCGGGCTCCTCGCCGGGAGTCGGCGGCTGCCAGATGCCGTGCTGCTCGCCGAACTGCTGAGCATCGGCGGCCTCACGATCGAGTCCGATGTCGCGGCCAACACGCCGCACCGTGTGGCGCCGGTAGGCCTCCGCGCGCCGATTGGGCGCGACGCGACGGGAGTTGTCGAGCTCGACCTGGTCCGTGACGGTCCGCACGCGGTCGTCGCGGGCACGACAGGGGCGGGCAAGAGCGAGTTGCTCGTGAGTTGGGTGCTGGCGATGGCGGCGCGGCATCCGCCGAGCGCTGTCACTTTTCTGCTGGTCGACTTCAAGGGCGGCGCTGCATTCGCCCCGCTGGCAGGTCTGCCCCACGTGATAGGGACGGTCAGCGACCTGGATGCGCGGCGCAGCGCCCGTGCGATCGAGAGCCTTCGTGCTGAGCTGCAGCGCCGCGAGAGGGTGCTGGCAGAGCACGGAATGCGCTCGATAGACGACTGGGAATCCGAGGCAAGGTCAGGCCAGCGCTCCGCCCGGTCAGCAGGAGTCTCCGGGCTCGCACGTCTCGTCATCGTCGTCGACGAGTTCGCGGCCGTCGTGTCTGGGCAACCGGAATTGCACGAACTCTTTGCCGACCTTTCGGCGCGAGGGCGCTCGCTCGGGCTGCATCTCATCCTGTGCACCCAGCGTCCGTCAGGGGTGGTGCGCGACGCGGTGCTGGCCAACGTGACGCTTCGCATCTCGCTGCGCGTCACCGACCGGGGAGACAGCATCGCCATGCTGGGAAGCGACGCGGCCACCCGGTTACCGCAGGAGCCGCGAGGCCGGGCGCTGGTCGCGGACGGTGGCGGCACCATCCGTGAGGTGCAGCTTGCACTTGCGGAGCCGGGCGACGCCCAACGTCTGCTCACTGGCCCGGCGCCGTCCGCGACCATGTGGTGCGACCCCCTCGCAGAGCTGCTGCCGCTTGCCCCCTTGCTCGTCGAGGCGGGAGCTGATGGCTCGCCCGGGGTCCCGTTCGGGCGCGTCGATCTCCCCGCAGAGCAACGCCAGCCGATCGCGTGGTACGACCCGCGTGGCGATGGGCACCTCTTGGTGCTCGGCGCAGCCCGTTCTGGCCGCTCGGAGACACTTCGCACACTGGCGGCCGGCGCCAACACCGCAGGGGTCGGATGCATCGTGATTCCCCACGATCCCGCTGAGGCATGGTCGACGTTGACATGGCTACTCACCAGCCCAGAACCGGAAACAGGGGGAGTGGTGCTCCTCGACGACCTTGACCTGCTTCTGGCGCGCGTCGACCCCGACGAGCGTCACGAGCTTCTTGAGTTGCTGACCCGTCTCGCCCGAAGCACGCGTCGTCGAGGTCTGGTGGTGAGCGCGCAGCGGCTCACTGGCGGCCTTCAGACACTTGCCGGGCTGTTCGACGCTCGCATCCTGTTGCGTCAGTCGAGCCGTGACGAGCATGTGCTGTCGGGGGGAGACGGCGCCGCATTCGACCCACGTCTGCCCGCCGGAGCCGGACGCTGGACGGGCGGACGAGGGGGAGGCGCGGCAATCCAGGTCGCGATCGGCGGGGGTGCGCTCCCCGCTGCCGAGCTAGTGGAACTGCCAACCATTCGGCCAGAAGCGGGTCGTCCGCTCGGCGTCGTCTGCCCGCGACCGCGCGAGTTCGAGAAGCGCTGGGCCGGCACAGGAAACAAGATCATCGTGCTGGGTGAGCACCCGGCGCCCGACGATCAGGAACTGCGTGGGGCGCGTGGTGCAACGCCCATCCTGCTGCTCGGTGATCCAGACGCCTGGCAGGCAGAGTGGGAGTTGCTGGCCCTCGTCCGCCGTGAACTGCCCGTGGTTGTCGTGGGCTGCGCGCCAGTCGACTTGCGCGCGGTCACGCGCGCCCGTGAGGCTGCGCCCCCACTCGGCAACCGTCCTGGCGAGTGCTGGTGGGTCGAGGCGGGGGTGGTGAGAAGGGCGCTGCTCGACGTGCCGCCTTTCGGTGGCTCGCTGCCGGCAACTTAGGAGAGTGCCGCCGCCACGGTTCCAGACTCAAGCCCCTGAGCAGCTGCCACTGCCTGGTTCACGACCTGCCCGCCATGCACGTTCAGGCCCAGGGCAAGTGCCGGGTCTGCGCGCAACGCATCTGCCCACCCGAGGTTGGCGATCGAGCGCACGTACGGCAGCGTGGCGTTGGTGAGGGCGTACGTGGAGGTGTGAGCCACAGCGCCTGGCATATTTGCCACGCAGTAGAACAGCGACTCGTGCACGGTGTATGTCGGGTCGGCATGGGTCGTCGGGTGGCTGTCTTCGAAGCAGCCGCCCTGGTCAATCGCGATGTCAACCAGCACGCTTCCCGGCTTCATCCGCGCCACCAGCGCGTTGGTGACAAGTTTCGGCGCCTTCGCCCCGGGCACCAGCACCGAGCCGATCACCAGGTCGGCGTCGAGCACGGCTTTCTCGATTTCGAAGCTGTTCGAGGCGATCGTCTGGATGCGCCCTGCGTAGTCGGCATCCAACTCCCGCAGTCGTTGGATGTTGGTGTCGAGCACCGTGACACGGGCGCCGAGTCCGACGCTCACGCTGATCGCGTTGGTGCCAGCGACGCCACCGCCGAGCACCACGACGTGGGCAGGATGCGTGCCGGGCACGCCCGGTACGAGCAGCCCCGGTCCCCCGTTCGGCCGCAACATCGCGTTCGCCCCCACCATCGGCGCCAGCCGTCCGGCGACCTCGCTCATCGGGGCAAGAAGCGGGAGAGCGCGCGACGGCAACTGCACCGTCTCATAGGCGATCGCGGTGATGCCGCTCGAGATCAGGTGCGCGGTGAGTTCGGCCTCTGCGGCCAGGTGCAGGTAGGTGAAGAGCACGAGATCGTCGCGGAAGTGCGCGTACTCGC
>JBDUBG010000194.1:0-1798 GCA_040004215.1 Pseudolysinimonas sp.
GTGCACCAGGTGCTGCGCGATCCCTTCGTCGAAGAGCCGGGCAACTGGAGCCGTCGCTACAAGGCCAACCAGGAGAAGATGGCGTCCGGCAGCGTCTACCGCGTCAGCGAGGTCGTCCGCGACCTGTGGCGCCGGGACCAGGACCACGGCGTGTCCGCCGGCGAGAAGCGGATGCTGGCCAAGGCCCGCCAGATCCTGATCAGCGAGCTCGCTCTCGCCCAAGAGCTCAGCGAAGAAGACGCGTCAGCGGCCCTCGACGTGGTGCTCGCGAGCGCCGTCACACCGGAGACCCCCGCCGCGTAGGGCGTTCTTCGGCGGCGCGACGCTTGACGGCCGCGCTAAGCTGGGCTGTTGTCCGGCGTCGCCTGGACCCACAATCCAATATCGGAAGGCCGTCACATGGACATCGACCTCACCATGCTGCGGCTCATGGAGCGCGAGCGCGAGATCCCGTTCGAAGAACTCGTCGGCATCATCGAGCAGGCAATTCTCACGGCGTACCTGAAGCACACCGACAACGATGCCGAGTTCGGCGCGCGCGTCGAGCTCGACCGCAAGACCGGCCACGTCTCGGTCTTCGTCCCCGAACTCAATGACGACGGCGACGTCATCGGCGAGGCCATTGACAGTCCCGACGACTTCGGCCGCATCTCGGCCTTCGCCGCCAAACAGGTCATCAATCAGCGACTGCGCGACATCGGCGACGACAAGGTGCTCGGCGAGTTTCGTGGGCGCGAGGGCGACATCGTGGCCGGCGTCATCCAGCAGGGACCGAACCCGCGGATGATCCACATCGACCTCGGCAGCGTCGAGGCGATTCTGCCGCCCGAGGAGCAGGTTCCCGGCGAGGTCTACTCGCACGGCAGCCGGATTCGGGTCTACGTCACCAGCGTCTCGAAAGGCCTGAAAGGTCCGTCGATCACGGTGAGCCGCTCGCACCCTGGACTCGTCCGCAAGTTGTTCGCCCTTGAGGTGCCCGAGATCGCTAGCGGCCTCGTCGAGATCGCGGCTCTCGCCCGTGAGGCGGGCCACCGCACCAAGATCGCGGTGCGCGCGACGCAGCCGGGCATCAACGCGAAGGGTGCCTGCATTGGCGAACTCGGCCAGCGAGTGCGTGCGGTGACCAACGAGTTGCACGACGAAAAGATCGACATCGTCGACTGGTCTGGCGACCTGGCCACCTTCGTCGCCTCGGCGCTGTCACCGGCCAAGGTCACCAGCGCCTTCGTCGTGGATGAGTCGCTGAAGGCCGTGCGCGCGCTCGTTCCCGACTACCAACTCTCGTTGGCGATTGGCAAAGAGGGCCAAAACGCCCGACTTGCCGCCAAATTGACCGGCGCACGAATCGACATCCAGCCCGACTCCGTCATGGAGGACTAGGCGTCACCGCCTCGCCGCCGCAGAAGGGGTACCATGGAAGCTGTCAGAACCTGCCTGGGTTGCCGGCAGCGTGCCCCCCGAACCTCACTTGTGAGAGTGGTTGCGCGCGACGGACGTGTTGTGGTGGATGCCGCAGCGCGACTTCCAGGTAGAGGCGCGTGGCTGCATCCCGCAAGCGCGTGCCTCGAGACCGCGATCACCCGCACCGCTTTCGGCCGGGCACTTCGCACCTTGGCCCTGAGCACATCATCGCTTCACATCGACCTCGAGAACAGGCTGAACGGCACTGTGGACACCAAATGAGTGACAACTAATGAGCAGCTCGAAATGAGCTTCTACTCGTAATGTCTGCCCTGCCTGGGCGGACCCCAGACAGGAGAATTTGTGGCCAACCCACGCGTGCACGAGATCGCAAACG
>JBDUBG010000180.1:0-5930 GCA_040004215.1 Pseudolysinimonas sp.
ACGACGCGGTCACCTTGTCGAGCGGGATGCCGGAGGCGATCCCGACGAAGAGGGCGCCGATTGTCAGGGCGAGAAAGGCGTGGAACTTGACCAACACGATCAGCAACACGACAATCGCGATGCCGATGGCCGCGACGACCAGCACCTGGGTGTCGTGTGGCGCCCACGGCTCTTCGGCCGGATTCTTGCCGGTGACTGTGGCATTAACGACTGCCAAGGCGAGGGGAGCGAGGCTGATCATGACGGTGCCCTTTCCGGATTTCTAGGGTTGTAGCTGGAGCGTGGTGCGAATCTGATCGGCGATGACGCCAGCGGCCGGCCCGACTTCGACCCGGATGCTCGGCTCGTCGGCAGTGGGCTCTTCGAGCGTCGCAAACTGACTGTCGAGCAGCGAGCTCGGCATGAAGTGCCCCTGACGAGCGGCCAGCCGGGCGGCAATGAGCTCTTTCGAACCTGCGAGGTAGACGAACTGGACGCCGTGACCGCGGCGATTGATGATGTCGCGATATGAGCGCTTCAGCGACGAGCAGGTGATGATGCCGTTGCGGCCGGCGTCGAGGCATTCCTCGACCCACTCGGCGACCTTCTCCAGCCACGGCCAGCGATCGTCGTCATCGAGAGGATGACCGGCGTGCATCTTGTCGACGTTGGCCTGCGGATGCAGTGAGTCGCCCTCTTCGAACGGCCAGTGGAGTTCGCCGGCCAGCAGCGCCGCGACGGTCGACTTGCCGCATCCGGAGACGCCCATCAGCACCAGGACGATCGGATCGCGTGTTTCTTTCGGGGCGTCTTCGCCAGCATCCACATTTCATCTTGGCACGCGTGCGGCCCCATCGCGGCCCCTATATTTTTCCGTCGGGCTCTGATACTGCGTGGGACAGTAGCGTCATGCACCGCGAAACCCCCTGGCGCCGGCCGGGCGCTGCCGCATATGCGCGCCGCCGCATCCGCTCAGCGCTTCGCCCGCCGATCACCGTCGTCGGGGCGCCCGCCGACCTGCGCAAAGACCACGACGTGCCGGTCGTGATGAGCGACGGCGTCACCCTGCGCGTGAACCTGTATCGCCCAGCTGGGCCCGGCCCGTTTCCGGTGATCGTGTCGGCGCATCCCTATGGCAAAGATGCGTTGCCGCGCAAGAAACGCGGCGGGCGCGGCTGGAAGCTGAACTATCAGTTCCACATCATGAACCAGCCAGAGCCGTACCAGATCTCGAGCGAGACCGGGTGGGAGGCGCCCGATCCGGTGCGCTGGGTGGCGGCCGGCTTCGCGGTGATCAACGCCGACCTGCGCGGCGCGGGCACCTCTGACGGCGTCGGATCGCTGCTCTCTGACCACGAGGCGCACGACGTCGCCGAGATTGTCGAGTGGGCGGGCATGCAGCCCTGGTCAAACGGGCGTGTCGGCATGCTCGGGGTCTCCTACCTGGCGATCTCGCAGTACGGCGCGGCGGCGTTGCATCCGCCGCACCTGGCCGCGATCTGCCCCTGGGAGGGCTTCACCGACGTCTATCGCGACTTCATGACGCCGGGCGGCATCGCGGAGCGCGGCTTTTCGGTGATCTGGCAGACCGCGTCGCGTCGCGTCGCCCGCATCACAACCAACTTCGGGGCGGGACGCCGCGAGCACCCCTTGCGTGACGGGTGGTGGGATGCCCTCACTCCCGATATCGAGCGCATCGAGGTGCCTCTGCTGGTCTGCGCGAGCTTCTCGGATCACGAGCTGCACAGCCAGGGCTCGTGGCGGCTGTTCGAGCGGGCAGCCTCGACCGAGCGCACCGCATACACGCACCGCGGCCCGAAGTGGTCGGAGTTCTACAGCGACGACGCGTTCGAGACGCAGCGCGGTTTCTTCGAGCGGCACCTGCGGGGGGCGGATGCCGCGGCCGCGCCTGCTGGGGTGGCCCTCCCTGCAGCGCGCCCGCCTGCCCTCCCGCCGGCCCTTCCCCCCGTGCGCCTCGAGGTGCGCGAGAGCCGTACCGCGATCGTCGAGGTGCGCTCCGAGCAGGAGTGGCCGCTGGCCCGCACGGTCTGGACCGACCGCTACCTCTCGGCCGATGGACTGGTGGATGCCCCTCCCGCAGAGGGTGAGCGCCCGTTCACCCTTCGCCGAGGGTCAGCCTCGTTCGACCTCCCGATCGAGCACGATGTCGAGTTCACCGGACCGATGAGCCTGAAGCTGTGGCTCGCACTCGAGGGGGTGCATGACGCGCACCTGTTCGTCGGTGTCGAGAAGTGGCGCGGCGACGAGTACGTGCCGTTCGAGGGCTCGTACGGTTACGGACGCGACCGAATCGCGGTTGGGCGGCTGGCGCTGTCGCTGCGGCAGCTGTCGCCGCAGAGCCCAGCCGGGGCATCCCGACCCCACGAGCCCGAGCACGACTACCTGCAGCGCCACCTGCTGACCCCAGGCGAGGTGGTGCCGGTCGAATTGGCGCTGAGTGCGTCGTCGACCGTGTTTCGCGCCGGCGACACGCTGCGGCTGATCATCGCGGGCCGCAACCTGGAGCCCTTCAACCCGTTGTTCGGGCACTTCCCGGCGAGGTACGTCCCGAGTCGTCGCGGGCGCTGTCGGCTGGTGTGGGGGAGCGAACGGTCGGCGGCGCTGACGCTGCCGGTGATCCCGCGCGTCACTCGGTGAAGATTACCTCGATGAGCCCTCTCAACTCGGCCGCGAACTTGAGGTTGGGATGCGTCTTCAATCGCGAAACGGTGAGTTCGTAGACTTCCGAGTCGGCGCGCTTACCGATCACCCAGATCACGCACACCGATCCGTCGGCCTCGACTCGATAAACGATCCGATATGTGCGATTTCCGACCACCAGCTTCCGCAGACCTGTTAGATCTCCGGTTGCCTGTGAGCCCAGGGGGACACCCCGCTACTCGGGTTCGTCCTTCAACTTGACGAGCGCTTTGGCAACGATCACTCGCGCGGCACCATCCAAGCCGCGGAGGTCTTCCTTCGCGTCTTCGGTAAGGAAGACCTTCGCCATTGGTTTACTCCGATTCGTTCGCACCAATGTCGATGCCGAGTTCGGCGAGAGTCGCGTCGAGCTCGTATCGAGTGCCGTTGTCAGTTGCGATGCGGACCATTGAAGCGACCAGAAGTCTCATGTCTTCCTCGATTTCTTCGATTCGCGCGATTCTCTCGGCTGTCCGCACATCGATGATGATCGCCGTTGGCTTGTTGTTGCGGAGAATGACGATTCGCTCGCCGTTCTCCGCTCGCTGAAGCAGTTTTGCGGGGCTTCTCCCAAAGTCGGTGGCCCCAATCAGGCTTTCGGTAGTGGTCTTCATCAGTGGAATCTCCTCCGTAGCTGAGACCGCCCGGGCCCCATAGCTACGTAGAATCCTACGCATAAAAGAGCGAGCCTGAATACACCAGAATAAAGCGAATATGACCGACCGTTGACCCACAACGACCGACTGTCGATTTATGACTGACTGCACGCGTTGGGGAGGATAAGCCCAATGAGGGGCCACATCGTCACGTGGTCAGTCTGGTGGACGCTGCCGACTTCGAGCCGCGGACTGGCCGCCGGGTGTGAAAATCCTGGCACGTCACGCGGTGGAGGAACTGGGCACTACACCGGTGCGAACCCGCACCTCCCGCTCCATCCGCGCCTCGTGACGCGCCCGCCCCTTGACCGCTTCGTTCTCACGCGTCTTCGGTGCAGCGTTCGTGACGAGCCCGTCGAGAAGCTGCCGCGTGGCCAGCGCGATCTCGCCGATCGCCCGCTCGAAGGCATCCGCATTCGCCCGAGATGGATGCGTCGAGCCGCTGACCTTGCGCACGAACTGCAGCGCGGCCTCCCGCACCTCGTCGTCCGTGGTCGCCGGTTCGAAGTTGTGGAGGCATCGGATGTTGCGGCACATGCCGCGAGAGTACCCCGCAGCCCCAGCATGTGTACCGTGTCCACATGACGAAATACCTGATCTCGTTCCCCAGCGAAGCCATGGATCTGTCGGAAGAAGAGTTCGTGCAGGCCGGCATCGACTCGCACGTGGTCGTGCAAGAGGCGAAGGATGCCGGCGTCTGGGTCTTCGGCGGCGGCATCGACGAAGACATACCCCCGGTGCGCGTCGCCTCCGACGGCACCGTGACGGAGGGCACATACGAGCCCACCCGTCGCATCGAAGGCGGCTACTGCGTGCTCGAGCTCCCCAACCGCGAGGCCGCCGTCGAGTGGGCCGCGAAGCTCGCGACGGCGTGCCGCTGCGACCAGGAACTGCGCGAGTTCATGTACGACCCGGAAAGCTAGCGGCCCTGACGTTCCGTGACATGAGGCGAAGGTACTGGGCGACACGGCATCCTTCCGAAGTGTCGATTGAGCTCTCGCTCGATCGTCATAGGGGTGTCAGTATCGAAACGATCCGAAAGGACTCTCCATGCGTTACGCACTTCTCCTGCACTATCCAGAGGTTGCCGAAGAGCTGAGCCCCGAGGCGATGGCCGAAGGGATGAAGGCCTTCGACCTCTACGCCAAGCAACTCACCGAGGCGGGCGTGCTCCAGTCGGCCGAGGTGCTCGCACCTTCGCCCTCCAGCACGACTATCACTGCTATCGACGGCAAGCTGAGGATCCAAGACGGACCATTCGCCGATACCAAAGAACAGCTAGGTGGCACCTTCGTCATCGAGGTCGCCGACCTGGATGCCGCGATCGAGTGGGCGAGCAAGGCGCCGAGTGTCGCCTGGGGCGCCGCGGAGCTCCGCCCCGTCGGCATGCACGTCGTCGACGGCACGTGGGTCTAGGCCGGTCCACCGCTGAGGAGGCGTTGGCCGCGACGGTCCGCGCCTCCTACGGTCGTCTGCTCGCGATCCTTGCGGCTCCGACTCGCGATCTCGCCCGTGCCGAAGACGCGCTCGCCGACGCCCTAGAGAAGGCGCTCGTGCGCTGGCCGGTCGACGGGGTTCCCGACAACCGGGAGGCATGGCTGCTCACCGTGGCACGCAACCGAATGCGCGATATCTGGGCGGCATCCTCAACTCGTTTGTCATCACCTCTCGTGAAGGGAGACACGGTGCATGTCGTCGACGACCTGCCAGACGCGGATGCCATCCCCGACAAACGCCTAGAACTGCTGTTCATCTGCGCCCACCCCGCCATCGCCGAGTCGGTGCGCACACCGCTGATGTTGCAGGTCGTGCTCGGTGTCGAGTCGTCGGCGATCGCCCGGGCGTTCGCCGTGCCGGAGCCAGCGATGGCACAGCGGCTGGTCCGGGCGAAGAGGCGTATCAAAGATGCCGGCATCGCGTTCACGGTGCCCTCGCGTCGGGACATGCCGTCTCGACTCCCCTTCGTTCTCGAGGCGATCTACGGGGCGTACTCGATCGAATGGGTGGACGAGTCGGGGGCCGCGGGCGGTGTGGTGGCGTCGTCGTCGTTGGTTGCGGAGTCGCTATATCTGGCGCAGACGCTGGCGTCGCTGCTCGGGGATTCCGCCGAGGCGTTCGGGCTAGCTGCGCTCATCGCGCTGTCGATGTCGCGCGCGCCGGCACGCGTCGTTGACGGGTCGTGGGTCCCGTTGGATACGCAGGACTCGTCGTTGTGGGACGGATCTCTGATCGCCGCAGGTGAGGCATATCTGCGGCGAGCGCACTCGCTCGGAGCCGTGGGACGGTTTCAACTCGAGGCAGCGATTCAGTCGGCACACGTCGCGCGGTGGTTCGGGCACGAGACGGATTGGGCGACGATCCGGCGGTTGACGGCGGTGCTCGTGCAGTTGGCACCGACGGCTGGAGCTCGGGATGCGCTTGCTGCGTTGAACTCGTCGCAGCGGTAGCGAGGGCCGCCTCCTTCTCGAACCGGCCCCGAGAGAGCACGGTGGCAGCGCTCCAGCAGAATAGAACCGTGTTCACCCTGCAACTCACCCCCTACGCCACCCTCCGCCCCCTCGAACCGTGGCAGGCCGAGGAGTTCGCGGCCCACAT
>JBDUBG010000401.1:0-5927 GCA_040004215.1 Pseudolysinimonas sp.
CGACCGCCCACAGAGTATCCTGAAATGGGCGGTCGGGAGGGGGAGCGGGCGCAGCATCCCAAGGTTCCGGCGATCCGCAGGATCGTTGGAATGGATGCGGAGGGCGGTGCGGTACATCCGCGTGAGCGGATCAAAAAAGCGCCAATTGCCCGTATCGCTCGCGGCGCGTAGATTCACCGACATGGCCGCCCCGTCGTTCGACCGCTGCCGCCAAGCCCAGCACCCGGTCTTCGTCGCCGTCGCCGGTACCGTCGCGGGTGCCTCCCGCAGCTGCAGGGATCACCCGAACGAGCGACTGCTTTCCGGTCGTCAGTGTGCCGGTCTTGTCGAACAGCACCACATCGATCTTGCGAGCCTGCTCGAGAGCGGCCCGGCTGCGCACCAGGATCCCCCGACGCGCGCCGATCGCGGTGGTGAGCTGCGCGACCAGCGGGATCGCCAGCCCGAGCGCGTGAGGGCACGCGATGACGAGCACGGTGACGACGCGCTCCAGCACGAAAGCCGGGTCGTCAGGACGCAGCAGCAGCCAGACCACGAGGGTGACTACCGCGGCGCCGAGCGCCAGGTAGAACAGCCAGCCAGCTGCGCGATCAGCGAGCAGTTGTACCCCCGACTTGCTCGCCTGTGCCTCGGCCACCAGCTTCATCACGCCGGCCAGCGCGGTGTCGTCGCCGAGCTTGGTCACCTTGACGGTCAGGGTTCCGGTTTCACCGTCGCCCCCCGAGTTGACGCTTCCGGCGACGACGGATGCCCCGAGCGCCTTCGAGACCGGAGCCGACTCTCCGGTGAGAAGCGATTCATCCACCTGCGATGCGCCGTCTACCACCTCGCCATCGACGGGAATCGCCGCGCCCGGCCGCACCATCACCAGGTCGCCGAGCGCCAGCGATGAGACCGGCATCGTCATGGTGTGCTCGCCGTGCACGACCTCGGCCTCATCGGGCAGCAGCTTGGCCAGCTCGCCGAGCGCGTTCGATGCGCCCATCACGGCGGCCATTTCGATCCAGTGCCCGAGCAGCATGATCGTGATGAGGGTGGCGAGTTCCCACCAGAAATCCATTCCTGGCAGGCCGAACACAACGGCAAGCGAGTAGCCGAACGCGACGAGGATGCCGAGCGAGATCAGCGTCATCATCCCCGGCTTCTTGGCGCGCAGCTCGCTGCTGGCACCGCTGAGGAACACGCGGCCGCCGATCAGGAAGATCGCCGTGCCGAACGCAGCGGGAATCCACTGGCTGCCCGAGAAGCGCGGCCCACCCAGGCCGAGGATGTTCTGCAGGCCGGTCGAGAAGACCAGTGTCGGTACGGTCAGGATCAGGCAGATCCAGAACAGACGCTGGAAGTTGCCATGGTGCATCGCGTGCATGTCGTGCATATCGTGGCCGCCGTGGTCGTGCATGTCGTGCATGTCGTGCATGTCGTGCATGTCGTGCATGTCGTGCATGTCGTGTTGAGCGTGATCGTGCATCTCGTGCCCGCTCATCAGCTGCCCCGGTTGTTCTGAAGTTCGAACACTGTCAGCAACTCATCGACTGCCGCCTCGCGCCGTTCGCCGCCCTCATCGAACATCTCGGTCACGTGAGTGCGCAGGTGGTTCTCGACCAGCAGTTTGTTGAGACTGCGCAGCGACTTCTGGATGGCGAGGGTCTGCGTGATGATGTCGACGCAATAGACCTCGTCATCGATCATCTTCTCCACACCGCGCAGCTGCCCCTCGAGGATCCGCGCCCGATGAAGTGCCCGCTTCTTGATGTCCGTGATCATGCTAAGAGCATATACCCCTAGGGGGTATTACATCCGGGTACAGTCAGTCGAGTGAAGGTCACCAAATACGAGCATGCAACCCTGGTCATCTCTTCTGACGACGCGCTTCTCGTCATCGATCCCGGGGTCTTTCTGACTCCCCCGGATTTCGCGGGCACCGTCGCCGTTGTCATCACCCACGAGCACGCCGATCATTGGAACGAGCAAAACCTCGGTTCGATTCTCGAGAAGGCGCCAGATGCGAAGATCTACGGGCCGCAGGGTGTTGCCGCGGCGGCATCCGGTTTCGACGTCAACGTCGTGAAAGCGGGCGATGTCATCACCGTTGAGCCGTTCACCCTGGAGTTCTTCGGCGACAAGCACGCAGTGATCCACGAGAGCCTTCCTGTTCCCGACAACGTGGGGGTGATGGTGAACGACGAGTTGTACTACGCCGGCGACTCATACACGGTGCCCGGCAAGCCAGTCGGCACGCTCGCGGCTCCGGTCGGGGCCCCTTGGCTCAAGATCGGCGACGCCATCGACTACGTGCTCGAGATCAAACCGAAGCGCGCGTTCTACATCCACGACATGACGCTCTCGGCGGCGGGCAAGGGGATGGCGAGCGACCGTCTCAAATGGGCGACCGAGCAGAACGGTGGCTCGTACAAGCCGCTGGAAGTCGGCGACTCCATCGATCTCTAGGCCGAGGGAGTTCAGAGGGTGACGGATCGGGATCCGAACGATTTCGCGCAGTTCGAGCAGATGTTCGAACACGCATCGCGCGAAGACCGGGGCGGCAGACGCGATCCCCTGGATCCCGCGACACGCGCCCGTGCCCGCAAACGCAGGCGCATCATCGCCCTGAGCATCGTCGGGGTGCTCGTCATCGCGATTGCCACCTACGTGCCGCTGGCGCTGACCGCACCGGTCGGGGCAGCCGCGGCCACGACCGATCGCCCGAATGCCTCCCCCGCTCCCGCCGCCCCCTTGGTGATGCCACCCGAGGGTGAAACCGCGATCAGCGTCGCGGGTGCCGACGCCTACCTCGGACCGAACGCCAGCGCCATCCTGGCGTCAAGCGGGTCAGACGGCGCGGTGCCGATGGCCAGCATCAGCAAACTCATCACCGCCATGGTGATCCTCAACGCCAAGCCCCTGAGCAGCGCAACAGACCCAGGGCCGACAATCACCTTCAGCAAGGCCGATCACGCCCTGTACGACAAGTACTACGTGCTCAACGCGACCATCGCTGCCATGCCGACCGGCAGCTCAATGTCAGAGCACAACGCGCTCGAGGCCATGCTGGTTGTCTCAGCCTGCAACTACTCAGAAGCCATGGCGGACTGGGCATTCGGTTCGAACGGCGGCTTCGTGAGCGCCGCGAAGAAGTGGCTGGCAGCCAATGGGCTCACCCACACGACAATGGTCGAGTCGACCGGAATCGACGCACGAAACACCAGCACGCCCAGTGACCTGATCACGCTCGGCAAGCTCGCGATGGCCAACCCGGCCGTGGCAGCGATCGTCGCGAAGACCGCTCTCGACATCCCGTTCTTGCAAGGAATGCCGAGCACCAACACCCTGCTCGGCACCGACGGCGTCAATGGGATCAAGACCGGCACGCTCACGGATTCCGGCTCGGACCTGCTGTACTCAGCAACCGTCCCGGTGGCCGGACTCGACACGCCGCTGACGATCGTCGGCGTCATGCTCGGGGGCGCCAGCCGCGAGTCGGTGAACTCCGACATCACGAATCTGATCGCTAGCCTGACCGCCGGCTTTCACGAGGTGCCCGTCGCCGAGGATGGTGAGGTGGTCGGCACGTACTCCACGCCCTGGGGTGCGCATGCTCAGATGGTGCTCGCGACAAGCGGTTCCGTCTTCACATACTCGAATACCAAGATCACCTCCACCATGACGACGACAACCCTGAAGACGGGCAAAAACGGCGAGAAGGTGGGCTCCGTCACCTGGAAAGCAGGCGCGAGCACCGTGACCGTGCCCATCATCCTGCAGGGCAGCATCACGGCGCCGACCGCCTGGTGGCGGCTGACTCATCCGCGAGACCTCTGGAAGTAGTCGGCGGCTCTGGCTAGCCTCACGACATGGGCATTTCTGTCGGTACTGCCGAGTTGCGAGTCGTCGCTGTCACTGAGGCGCCGTGGGATGACGTGCGCACCGTATTCGGCACCCGCGGCGATCCTTCAACCTGCTGGTGCCAGTTCTTCAAGGTGAATCCCGCAGTCTGGAAGGCACCGGATCACGCAGCCGCCTTCGAGAACTCCCTCTGCGAGCAAGTCGATGCGGCCCGCGAAGCCCACACGGCGGGACCGGGCGTGCTCGCCTACCTCGGCGCCGAACCAGTCGGTTGGGCTGCGGTCGAGCCACGACCGGCATACCCGCGGGTGCTGAGCGGGCGTGTCATCTCGGGTAGCGCAGAATCCGACCATGACGACGCAGGCGTCTGGGCCATCACCTGCTTCGTGGTGCGGGTCGGCTATCGGCGCAGAGGCGTGGCCTCCGCGCTGCTTGCTGCCGCTGTCGACCAGGCACGACGCGGGGGCGCCAGAGTCGTCGAGGCCTACCCGGTCGACACGAGCGGGCAGAAGGTCAGTTCAGCCGAGCTGTACCACGGGCCGCTTTCGGCATTCGAGGCGGCCGGCTTCGGCATTACCGGGAGGCCGGTCGACGGCCGCGCGGTCGTGCGGCGCGACGCCGAGAAGACGAGAGCTGGGGTACCTGGACTCGAACCAAGAACAACTGAACCAGAATCAGTCGTGTTGCCAATTACACCATACCCCATCGAAAAGTCCTGATCAGAGGCCTATTTCGAAGCTGGCACCAGCCTGGTGGGCTGAGAAGACCACCGGGTGAGCCGTCGTCCAGCATACGACATGACACACTCCCGTCATGACTCGACCGCTTCTCGACTGGCACCTAGCTCAACGAAAGAACCTGACCCGCGGTGATCACGCCGCCGACCGCCTACGCAATGTGATGGGGAGCTGGTTCTTCGTCGGCGGCTTCGTCGCGTTCATGATCGTCTGGGCGATCATCAACTCGTTCAAGATCGCCTGGGACCCATACCCCTTCATTCTGCTCAACCTGTTTCTCAGCATGCTCGCCGGGCTGCAGGGAGCGATCCTGCTCATCGCGGCGAAGCGGCAGGATGCCATCGCGGCGGCACTGTCAACGCACGACTACGAGACGAACCGCGCCGCCAAGAAAGAGATCGAGGAGTTGATGGCGATCAACCGCGCCCAGCTCGAACTGCTGAACGAGCTGTGCGGGCGACCGCTCGACTCAGCGCAGACCCGTGAGACGATTTCGAAGAATCGCAGTGCGGGTAAAGGGACGGTCAAGACGCCGTCGAACTAGCCCTGGGGCCTGCGTTCGTCGCGGACGGCGCGCACCACCAACTGCACCGTGGCCGCGAGCAGCAGCAGGGCGAACAGAATCGTGGCGAGCTGCGGGGCGAGAGCGGACGCGATCGCGACGCCTCCGAACGATGCGATTGCAGCCGTGACGCCCACGATCGTTCCGTCGATCACGTCGACCAGCCCGGCGCGTGCATTCCGAATGGTGCCGGTCAGGGCGCCCGGGATGATCGCCAGCAACGAGGTGCCCTTCGCGAGCAGGTCGCCCGCGCCGAACACTGCCACGAGGATGGGGACGATGATCACCCCGCCGCCGATCCCGAACAGGCCGGAGGCGATGCCGATGACGAAACCCAGCACGACCAAACCTGGAATCGATACTGGCGTCAGCGCGA
Source organism: Pseudolysinimonas sp. (assembly GCA_040004215.1). Taxonomy (GTDB): domain Bacteria; phylum Actinomycetota; class Actinomycetes; order Actinomycetales; family Microbacteriaceae; genus Lysinimonas. Next base: position 5,519 of record JBDUBG010000401.1, read on the forward strand.
TCGTCCCGGAGCGCGCCGGGATCTCGAAGAACAGCCGCACCGCGACAAGCACAAGCAGCCCGATGAACAGCCATCGCAGCCATCGCATCGACAAGCTGCGCAGCAGGCGGGTTCCGACGAACGAGCCGGCGACGCCGCCCGCGGCGATGAGCACGGCTGCCAACACGTCGAGATGACCGGCAGCTCCATAGGTGACCGTGCCGACGATCGCGGCCGGGATGATCGCCACCAGCGACGTCGCCGATGCTCGACGTTGGTCGAGCTTCGCCACGGTCGTCAACAACGGGATCATGATGATCCCACCGCCCACGCCGAACGCGCCAGACAGCACGCCTCCGATTGCGCCGATCAGGATCAGGAGCAGCACCTCCCGAACGGTACGGCGCGGAACCGGCGGCTCGGGTCCGGT
>JBDUBG010000189.1:0-1786 GCA_040004215.1 Pseudolysinimonas sp.
TCGACCCAGCGCACGCCGGTCATCTACCAGGCCGGGGCGTCTGGCCGCGGCATCCAGTTCGCGGCTGGCAACGCCGAGGCGATCTTCGTTGCCGCGCCTACGAAGGCCGTGCTGACGTCGTCGGTGGCGAAGATCCGCGACGCGCTCGAAGCGGCGGGTCGTGACCGTTACTCGGCCAAGATCTACACGCTGCTGACGATCATCACCGACTCCACCGAGGAGAAGGCGAAAGCCAAGCACGAAGACTTCTTGCAGTACGCCAGCGACGAAGGCGCGCTCGTCTTCATGTCGGGCTGGATGGGCATCGACCTCTCGCAGTACGAGCTCGATGAGCCGGTCGGCAACGTGAAGAGCAACGCGATCCAGTCCGTGATCTCGAACTACGTCGAGTCGGCCGAGAACGGCGAAGAGTTCACCGTGCGCGACATCGGGCGCCTCGGCGCGATCGGCGGCCTCGGCCCGTTCCTCATCGGATCGGGCGAGCAGATCGCCGACCAGCTGCAGGAGTGGGTCGACGAGACCGACGTCGACGGATTCAACCTGGCGTACGCGATCACCCCCGGCACCTTCGAAGACATCGTCGAGCACGTCATCCCGGTGCTGCGCGAGCGCGGTGCCTACCCAGAGGCCTACGAGCCCGGATCACTGCGCCAGAAGCTGCACGGCCGCGGCGACCGGCTGCCCGCCGAGCACAAGGGCGCGACATTCCGCGTCGGCGGAAGCGGGTCGACCTCGCCGCGCTGAACGCGCCTGTTCTTTGGTGCGGAAGGTGGGACTCGAACCCACACGCCTTTCAGCACAGGAACCTAAATCCTGCGTGTCTACCATTTCACCACTCCCGCGAGCGAGTGAAGTCTACGGAGCAACCTCGGGAGCGACCAGGCCGAGGCGTGGATACAGAACCTTGTAGCCCTCATCCAGTCCGCCGTTGAGGGCCCCCAGAACGTGGCCACCGTTGAGCACCTCGAAGTAGGTGGTGGTTCCCATGCGCGGCCAGGGCGTCCGCGAGCGGGTGGCGCGGCTTGGCATCGAGCCACGCTCCACCTGCATTTCCGCGCGACACGCCGTCCTCGGGCGCGGCTGCACGGGGTGTCGTGCAAAAAACGTTGGTCGAACGCGCGGCGAGGGTGGCGGCATCCCGAAACCGGGCGGCGTGTGGACAACTCCGACTCTCCCCACGCAACCCGCGGCACACTGCTCGCGTGACCAGCGCGATCGGCCTTATCACCGACAGGGTGCGCGAACGCGTGCGCGCCGAGGGCGTCGACCTGGCGACGGATGACGCGCTCGCCGCCCAACTCGTGCACGACGAGGTGCAGCGCTACAGCGAACACGCGCTCGGCGGATCGCACCCGCTGCTGGCCGACGAAGCGTCTGTCACGCGGCAGGTCGTCGCAACCCTCACCGGCTTCGGGCCGCTGCAGCCCTACCTCGACGATCCGAGCGTCGAAGAGCTGTGGATCAACGGTCCGAGCCGTGTGTTCATCGCGCGCGAGGGGGTCTCAGAACGTATCGAGCTGGAGTTGACCGAACTGCAGGTGCGCGAGTTGGTCGAGCGGATGCTGCACTCAACGGGTCGTCGCGTCGACTTGAGTTCGCCCTTCGTCGACGCCTCGCTTCCCGATGGATCGCGGCTGCACGTGGTCATCCCCGACATCACGCGCGCACATTGGGCGGTCAATGTGCGCAAGTTTCGCCGCGGGTTCCGCGATCTGCGCGAACTCGCCCGGATCGGCTCGCTGACGCAGCAGGCGGCCGAGTTCTTGCACCTGTGCGTGCGGAGCGG
>JBDUBG010000457.1:0-1780 GCA_040004215.1 Pseudolysinimonas sp.
CCGGCCGCGCCGGCAAGGAGGGCACCGTCGTGACCCTCGTGCCGCGCAGCCGTCGTCGCCGCACCGAGGAGCTGCTGGCACGCGCCGAGATTACGGCCGAGTGGACCTCGGTCGTTCCCGGTGACTCATTCATCGAGGAGCTGGCGAACCGCTAAGCGCTCGCTCGCGGGTGACCGCGGAGCGCGAAGGTGCCGTCCACACACCGTGGGCGGCACTTCGTGCGTCCGCGCGCTTCCTTAGCGTGCACGATGTCGGGCATGGAGGTCGCTCGAGCTCGCCACGCGCTCGAACCGCGTCGTGGCCAGACACTGGCCACGTCCGGAGTGACAATGGCGACGCAGATCCGGGCTGATCGAGGACTGCGCGCCTCCGCAACGCCGGTGGCTGAGAACGCCGACGCGCGATCGCAGCATAAGAAGCTGCGAAGAGGGCGCGTCGCCCGCTTCCCCCCAGAAGCGGGCGACGTCACGAGACTCTCCCCCCGGAGATCCCCTGTTGCCAAGACACAAGTTATCCGCCTTCTCCTCCCTCACAAAAGCACGTTTTAGGGGGCCACCCGAGCGGGGGACAGAGGCGAGTGTCACGTCAGTTGCGCGCCGTACGCTTGAGCGCATGGTCGCCCCCGCCTCTCCTGCGCTCGAGATCCTGCATCGGGTCTTCGGCTACGAGTCGTTCCGTGGGCAGCAGGCTGCGATCGTCGAGCGCATCATTGAGGGCGGCGATGCGCTCGTTCTGATGCCCACCGGTGGCGGCAAATCTCTTTGCTACCAGATCCCGGCGCTGGTGCGTTCCGGCACGGGCGTCGTGATCTCGCCGCTCATCGCGTTGATGCAAGACCAGGTGGATGCCCTGTCAGCCGTCGGCGTGCGCGCCGCGTTCCTGAACTCGACACAAGACGCCGACGAGCGCCGTCGCGTCGAAGCCGCCCTGCTCGCCGGGGAGCTCGATCTGGTCTACCTCGCTCCCGAGCGGCTCAAGCTGAGCTCTGCCCTCGACCTCCTCGATCGTGCCCCGGTCTCGCTCTTCGCCATCGACGAGGCGCACTGTGTGTCGCAGTGGGGGCACGACTTTCGGCCTGACTACCTGGCGTTGTCTGTGCTGCACGAGCGCTGGCCAACAGTGCCGCGCATCGCGCTCACGGCGACGGCCACTGAGCAGACTCGTCTCGAGATCGCCGCGCGGCTCGACCTGGGCGAGGCCGAGTTGTTTGTGGCGAGCTTCGACCGGCCCAACATCCAGTACCGCATCGAAGCGAAAGACCAGCCGCTTCGCCAGCTACTTCAGCTGATCCGCACCGAGCATGCTGGGGATGCCGGCATCGTCTACTGCCTGTCGCGCGCCTCGGTTGAGAAGACCGCAGACGCGTTGGTCGCCGAGGGAATCGCGGCGCTGCCGTACCACGCGGGTCTCGACTCGGCGACCCGGGCGCGCAACCAGTCGCGCTTCCTGCGCGAAGACGGCATCGTGATGGTCGCCACCATCGCGTTCGGCATGGGGATTGACAAGCCAGATGTGCGATTCGTCGCCCACCTCGATCTGCCGAAGAGCGTCGAGGGCTACTACCAAGAGACCGGGCGCGCTGGCCGTGACGGACTGCCGTCGACCGCCTGGCTCGCGTACGGCCTGCAAGATGTCGTGCAACAGCGCCGCATGATCGACGAGAACGAAGGCGACCTCGCGCACCGCCGCAAACTCTCGGCGCACCTCGACGCGATGCTCGCGCTCTGCGAGACCATCCAGTGCCGCCGAGTTCAGTTGCTCGGCTATTTCGGCCAGCCCT
>JBDUBG010000386.1:0-5892 GCA_040004215.1 Pseudolysinimonas sp.
GGGTCGAAGTTCTCACGGCCGGACCAGGCGCAACCTGAGCATCATTGTGATGCTCACCCCTGCGAGCCTCGGCCTGGCAGTGTTCTTCATCTATCCGCTTATCGCCAACCTGTACTTCTCGTTGACCAGCTATAACTTGCTCTCGAGCCCGGTGTGGATCGGCCTGCGCAACTACGAGTTCCTGTTCACAAAAGACCCGCTGGTTGTCACGGCCGCGCTCAACACGCTGTGGTTCGTCGTGATCCTCGTGCCTGTTCGCATTGTGTGTGCGCTCTGTGTCGCGGGGCTGCTCGTTCGTGCGAAGCATGCATCCGGACTTTGGCGGACCTTGTTTTACCTGCCCGCGCTGGTGCCACCGGTGGCGTCAGTTGTCGCCTTCGTCTTTCTGTTCAATCCTGCGACCGGGCCGATCAACGCGATCCTCAAGTTGGTGGGGGTGGACGGGCCACTGTGGTTTAGCGATCCCGCCTGGTCCAAGCCCTCATTGCTCCTGCTGGGCGTGTGGGTGATGGGCGACATTCTGATCATCTTCCTGGCATCCCTCCTCGACGTGCCAAAGGAGCTGCTTGAAGCAGCCGAGCTCGACGGGGCAAACGGGCCACGACGAGTTCGTCATGTGACTCTTCCCCACATCGTGCCTGTCTTAATTTTCGCCGTCGTCACCGGGGTTATTTCTGCGCTGCAGTACTTCACGGAGGCAGCAGTGGCATCCTCGGTCGCGAGCGGCAAGTCCGGAACGAACCAGAACATGAACTCGATCCTGGGCTACCCCAATAACTCGCTTCTCACCTACACCCAGTTGCTGTATGTGCGTGGCTTCGGCAACTTCCAACTGGGATATGCCGCCGCGCTCGCGGTGGTGCTCTTTCTCGTGACCGCGATTTTCCTCGGATTGATGCTTCGTCGATTCAAAGCATTCACACCGGAAGGCACCTCATGAGTTCGATTGCCATGAGAGGCCGGATGACAAGTCGGCTGAGGCTTGCGCCGAAGGCAGTTCTGCTGTGGATCGCAGAACATACGCTTCTCACGGTGCTGGCAGTCCTGTTTCTTGCACCGATCGCCTTTGTCTTCCTGACGTCGTTCATGTCGGCAGATCAGACGCTCACCGCGAGCCTGTGGCCGAACCCTTGGGACGTGCAAAACTACGGGCGGGCCTTCCAGGCTGTGCCGCTCCTTCACTGGTTCGGCAACTCGGCGCTCTACGCCGTTCTGGCGACTGTGTTCATGCTTGTTTCCTCTGTGCCGGCCGCATACGTCCTCGCCAAGATCAAGTTCCGTGGATCGAGCATCTTCTTCTTCGCCATCATCATCGCCATGCTGCTGCCCCCCCAGGTGACCATCGTTCCGATCTATGTGATGTGGGGTCAGCTGAACCTGACGGGCACGCTGTGGCCCCTGATCCTGCCCAACCTCCTCGGCGACGCTTTCTCGATATTCCTGATGCGGCAGTTCTTTCTCACCATCCCGAGTTCGTACGCAGACGCAGCGCGAATCGACGGCAACGGCGAATGGGGCGTGCTCCTCCGAGTCATCGTCCCGATGGCGAAGCCAGGAATTGCGGCGGCGGCAATCTTTACCTTCTTTCACGCCTGGAACGACTACTTCGGCCCGCTCCTCTATACGTCCGAAAATCCAGATAGTTGGCCGGCTGCCTATGGTTTGGCGACTTTTCACAGCCTTCACGGAACCGACTGGGGCACGACGATGGCCGTGACGCTGTTGGTCACGATCCCTGTCGTCGCCGTCTTCTTCTTCGCCCAACGGACGTTTGTCGAGGGAATCACACTCACCGGTGTCAAGGGATAGCCAGAATCAAGACTCTTCCCGACGCCGCCGACGCCACGCTCCGCGGTCGAAGGAAACGGATCTTCAACCAGAAAAGGAACTCCGATGCACGACGAATCACTCGCAGTAAATGGCGGAACACCAGTTCGCACCGAACCGTTCACACAATGGCCGCCGGTGAGCGAGAGCGCAGCGCGCGCGGTGGCTGCTGCCGTTGAGAGTGGCATCTGGGGAGACGTCGAGGGCCCCCGCAAAGTCCAGTTCGAGCAAGAGTTTGCTGCGTTCCACGACTCACAGTTTGGGCTCGGTGTCTCGAACGGGACGGTTTCCCTTCAGATCGCCATGGCAGCACTCGGTGTCCGCAGCGGTGACGAGGTGATCGTCCCCACCTATACGTTCATGGCGACGGCAGCTGCGGCGCTCGCCGTGAACGGAACCCCGATTTTTGTCGACGTTGACCCCGAGACGGCGACGATGGATCCCCAGGCCGTCGAAGCGGCGATCACTCCCCGCACCAAAGCCATCATTCCCGTGCACTATGCCGGCCATCCCGCCGACATGGATGCCCTGATGGAGATCAGTACGCGAACGGGAATCCCCATTATTGAGGACGCTGCCCAGGCCGTCGGCGCTCGCTGGAATGGCAAGGCAGTCGGCTCGATGGGAGCATTCGGCAGCTTCTCTTTTCAGAACTCGAAGAATCTGACGTCGGGTGAGGGCGGTGCGCTCACGATGAACGATCAAGCTCTGGCCGATCTCGCCTGGAGCCTGCACAACTGCGGGCGCGTCCGGGGAGGCGAGTGGTATGGACACACTCTGAACGGCAGCAACCATCGTTTGACTGAACTGCAATCAGCGCTCCTCCTTGACCAACTCGCGCTGACCGACGACCGGATGACCACGCGAACCGCCAACGCTCACGTGCTGGGCGACGCTCTCGCGAGCATTCCGGGCTTGGACCCCCTGAAAGTGGATTCCCGTGTCACGAGACACGGCTACCACCTGTACTGCATCCGTTTCGATGAAGAAGAGTTCGGCATTTCGCGCGACGCCTTTCTCACGAACTTGCGCGCCGAAGGCATCCCGGCTTTCCCCGGCTACGGCACTCCACTGAATCGCCAGCCACTCTTCGCCAATCAGGCCTTCGACATCGAGGCGCTCAGGGCCGAACCGGGCGATCCGAGACTCGAGTATGGCTCGCTCTCGTTCCCGGGCAGCGAAAAGTTGTGCAAGACGATGGTCATCATCCCGCAATGGGTCCTCCTCGGTCCCGCATCGGATGTGCTCGCTGTCGCTGAGGCGGCCGAGAAGATTCATCGCTTGGGGGCAACCCTTTCGTGACCCGTGCACTGAGATTCGGGATTGTGGGCCTTGACCACTGGTACTCGGCGATTCCTCTCGCGAGATCTCTCGCCTCGGACGAGCGATTCGAACTGGTAAGCATTGCCCACTCCGACGTCGATCGGGCACAGGCTGTCGCGGCCGACGTCGGTTCACCACGGGTCACCAACAACGTCGACGAACTCATCGACGATGTGAACATCGATGTGATCGCGAGTTTTGTGAGTGTGGATCAGAACCCTCAGGTCTGCATAGCCGCGGCCAATGCTGGCAAGCACATCATGTCGACGAAGCCCCTGGCTCGAACCCTCGCAGAGGCCGACGACGTCGTTTCGGCAGTGCAGAACGCGGGAGTCGTCTTCATCCCGGGTGAATCCCGGGCTCGCGAGTCAGAGCTGAGCCAACTTCTTGCCGGCTGGGTGCAATCGGGACTGTTGGGCACAATCACCTCCGGATCATTCACTCTCAGTGGCTCGTTGCCAGAGAGCTGGTCCGGTGCTGACGATGCCGGATGGTGGGTTGATCCGGCCAAAACTCCCGGAGGTGGTTGGGTCGATCACAGCATCTACCAACTGGATCGGATGCGCTGGCTGCTCGGCGAGGAAGTAGCGGGAGTCAGCGGTCGAGTCGGCAATCACATTCACCATGACCTCGAGGTCGAGGATTACGGACACGCGATTGTCACCTTCTCGGGCGGAGCGACTTTCGCCATGGAAGACACCTGGACGGCACCAGCACAGGGTTCTCGAACATCGATGAGTCTGGTGGGCACGGCGGGCGCCGTGTCGCTGGACAGCGCTACGGGTCTCATCTCGTTAAGTGATCGGAGTGGGCCGCTCGCGGGATGGGTTCACGCGAAAGCGCCATCTGATGGCGCAGCCGGAATCGAATCGATGTTGGCGGCGGTTTCTGACCCGTCTCAGGCAATCGCGACCGTCGTGGATGGGTGGAACAACTTGGCAGCGTGCCTTGCGTTCTACGAATCCGCTGCCTCGTCGGGTTCGTCCTTCGAACCGGCCCACCTCCCACGAGATCGCTGACGTCGAGAATGGGTGCAACCCCAGTTACCTTTCCCGCCACTCCGGCGATCATCAGACCGGCAGTCATTCATGATGTGCCTGGCGCGTATCGGGTCTGTCTTGAGACAGCAGATTGCGGCGACGATGCCACCTCCAAGTTTCAGAATGGCGACCTTCTTGGTCACGTTCTGGTTGGTCCCTACATCGCCTGGGCCGGCGAGTATGCGCTCGTCGTGAGCGATGATCAGGGCATCGCCGGGTACTCACTCGCCGTCAGCGACACTGCATCGTTCGAGGCGTGGGCAGAGAAGGAGTGGTGGCCAACTCTGCGCGAACAATATCCGGTCGTCCCCGGCGACAGCGAAGACGCCGACTTCACCCGAAGGATCCATGCACCCGTGCATGTCCGCACCGATTTGCTCGACGAGTACCCTGCCCATCTGCACATCGATCTGTTAGAACGAGCTCGGGGGCGCGGATTGGGCCGGGCACTCATGGAACGACAAATCGCGACGTTGAGACAGAACGGCGTGCGCGGGCTGCATCTGGGCGTGGATCGTCAGAACGTCAACGCGATCGAGTTCTACCGCCACCTCGGATTCGTCACGCTGGCACAGACGACTAGCGGAGAAATCATGGGGCTGGTGTTGTCATGAAGATGCCCGAGTCACGGATCACTCCCCTGCGAGGAGGGCCAGTCCTGCGGTGGGGCGTCCTGTCCCCCGGACGAATTGCCGCCGACTTCGTGTCAACACTGCACATAAATACCGATCAACGTGTTCTCGCCGTCGGATCGCGGTCATCCGAGCGCGCGCAACAGTTTGCCCGAGAGCACGGCGTGCCGCGCAGTTACGGTGACTACCGCCAACTCGTTGAAGATCCGGACATCGACATCGTGTACGTGTCGTCGATCAACAGCGAGCATCGGGCGCTTGCCGAACTCGCCATCGCTGCCGGAAAGCATGTACTGATCGAGAAGCCGATGGCTGTCGACGCCGAGGATGCGCGGTCAATCGCGACAGCCGCGCGGTCAGCGGGAGTCTTCGCCATGGAAGCGATGTGGAGCCGCTACCTCCCCCAAACAGACGTCTTGCTGCAACTCCGTGACGACGGAGTATTCGGCGAGCTCCAGCAGGTTTCGGCAGACTTTGGCGCAAACTTCGGCTCCAACTACGTGGCTCCGGTCTTCCGCCCCGAACTCGGCGGTGGTGTACTGCGCGATATCGGGATCTACCCGGTGTGGTTTGTTCGGCTGATGCTCGGTGAGCCAGAGTCGATCGCGACGCACGGTGTGGGGATCGAAACAGGTGTCGACGCGCAGATTTCAGCGATATTCAGCTACGCCCACGGCGCCCAGGCGATCGTCAGCGCGACGATGTTCGCCGACACTCCCACGGTCGCTGCCATCAATGGATCGCAGGCTCGAGCAGAAGTCCGAAGCCCGTTCCTGATGCCAGATGGCTTCGACCTTGTCACGAAGAATTCGCGCGAGACGTGGACGGACTCGTCGGGGCTGCGCCTTCGCGACGGTTTGTGCTACCAAGCGGTGGGAGTGGCCGAACACATCGCCAAGGGGCTGACGGAATCTCCGTTGCACTCGTTGGACGACACGATCGCCATTCTCGCGACTCTCGACTCGATGCGTGAGTCTGTGTTGTCTGCCTAGAGTTCAGCACCGACCGATTGTCGTGTTGCGTGGCGACCCGCCAGCTCGCGCGCGGAGCCAGCGACGAGCGCTCCCACC
>JBDUBG010000179.1:0-5886 GCA_040004215.1 Pseudolysinimonas sp.
AGCTGTTCTTCGAGAACGACGACGGCCGCATCGTGTTGATCTACCCGCTCAAGGGCCGGGTGATGGTCGGCACGACCGATATTGACGCGGATCCGCGCCAGCCCGTGGTGTGCACCGAAGAAGAAGTCGAATACTTCTTCGGGCTGGTGCACCATGTGCTTCCGGAAATCGAACTGGATCGCTCGCAGATCGTCTACCGCTTCGCGGGCATCCGGCCCCTGCCTCGGCACGACGATGAGGCTCCCGGCTTCGTGTCGCGCGACTACCGGATCGAACCGGCCGAACTCCCCCACGGTGCCCTGCTGCTCAGCCTGGTCGGCGGCAAGTGGACGACCTTCCGCGCGCTCGGCGAACACATGACCAATCTGGTGCTCACGCGCCTAGGCGTGGCGCGCTCCGTGACGACCGAGACGTTGGCGATTGGAGGCGGCAAGGGATTCCCGCGCACCGATCCTGACCGCGCAGCATGGGCTGCCGCACACTCAGCGACCGTCGGTGTCGAGCACGCTGAGCGGCTGCTGCTGCGCTACGGCACGACAGCAGCAGCGATCATTGACTCATTCACCGACAAGGATGTTCCCCTCACGCACCTCGAGGGTTACAGCACCGACGAGGTGCGGTTTCTCGTCGCGCACGAGCAGGTGGAACACCTGATCGACCTCATCTACCGTCGCACGAGTCTCGCCTTCATCGGAGCGTTGACCGCTCCCCTGATGCTCGAGCTCGCGGTGCTCGCTGGCGATGTGCTGGGCTGGTCGGCCGCGCTACGCTCCGAGGAGGTGGCCGCAGCCACGAACGACCTCGCGCAACGCCATCAGGTCGAGCTGTCCTCGGCCGCGGCCGTGAAGTAGCAGGTAGCATCCGGGCATGGCCGAGTACGTCCTCGCAGTCGATCAGGGTACGACCAGTTCACGCGCGATTCTCTTCGACCACGAGGGAAAGATTGCGTCGCGCGGGCAGCTTGAGCACGAGCAGATTTTTCCGAAACCGGGCTGGGTCGAGCACGATCCGCGCGAGCTCTGGAAGAACGTCCGCGAGGTAATTGATCAGGCTCTCGCCGCGGTCGATGCCACCGGAAGCGACGTGAAAGCGGTCGGCATAACGAATCAGCGCGAAACCACAGTGATCTGGAACAAGAACACCGGCGAGCCCGTCTACAACGCCATCGTCTGGCAAGACACCCGCACCCAGTCCATCGTCGATCGCCTCGCGAAGGACGGCGGAGTGGAGCGCTGGAAGGACCGCGTCGGCCTCCCCCTGGCCACGTACTTTGCCGGAACCAAGATCGTCTGGATTCTCGAAAACGTCGAGGGCGCACGGGATGCCGCCGAAGCGGGCGATTTGCTGTTCGGCACCACTGACAGCTGGGTACTGTGGAATCTCACGGGTGGCACGAACGGCGGCGTGCATGCGACGGATGTCACCAATGCCAGCCGAACCCTCTTCATGGATCTCGAGACCTGCCAGTGGGACGACGAGATCCTTGCCACCGTTGATGTGCCGCGCTCGATGCTTCCCGAGATCCGCAGTTCGTCAGAGGTGTACGGGCTGGTCGACAGCATCGAGTTGCTGCGCGACGTGCCCGTCGCCGGCATCCTGGGAGACCAGCAGGCTGCGACCTTCGGCCAGGCTGCCTTCGAGGCTGGTGAGTCGAAGAATACCTATGGCACCGGCAACTTCCTGATCTTCAACACGGGCGAGGAGATCGTGCACTCCCGCAACGGGCTGCTCACCACGCTCGGATATCAGCTCGGGACCGCGAAGCCGCACTACGCCCTCGAGGGATCGATCGCGGTAACGGGCTCACTGGTGCAGTGGCTCCGAGACAACTTGGGGCTGATCAAGGACTCCTCTGACTTCGAGAAGCTCGCCGACTCGGTTGATGACAACGGCGGGGTCTATATCGTGCCGGCGTTCTCGGGTCTGTTCGCGCCATATTGGCGTCCGGACGCGCGGGGAGTCATCGTGGGCCTGACTCGATTCGTCCGCAAGGCGCACATCGCGCGCGCCGCCCTGGAATCCACGGCGTTCCAGACGGCGGAAGTGATCGAGGCGGTCAACGTCGACTCCGGAGTCTTGCTCGCCGAGTTGAAGGTCGACGGCGGCATGGTGGTGAATGACACGCTCATGCAGTTCCAGGCCGACATCCTGGGCGTCCCGGTGGTGCGCCCGGTCGTGGTCGAGACCACAGCCCTCGGCGCCGCATACGCGGCCGGTCTTGCGGTCGGATTCTGGAACAATCTCGGCGAGCTTTCCGCTAACTGGCACGAAGACAAGCGATGGCTCCCCCGGATCGACGACGACGAGCGCGCCCGCAGAATGCGCCTCTGGAAGAAGGCGGTGACCCGTACCTTCGACTGGGTCGACGATGACGTGAGCAGCTAGGCCCGCGTCGCCTCCACCCAGGCCTCGAGCTTCTGGGTCGCCGCGCCAGAATCGATCGTCTCGGCCGCGACCGCGATCTTGTCCCGGAAGCGCGCGCGGATGTCTTGCTCCCCCAGCGTGTGGTCGTGCGCCAGCTCCCACGAGACCAGTCCGGCAGCGGTGTTGAGCAGCACGATGTCACGCACGGGCCCTGCCTCGCCAGCGAACACGCGACGGGCGATGTCGGCGTTGTGGGCGGCATCCCCACCTCGAAGGTCGTCGAGAGACGCGCGTTTCAGACCCAGATCACTCGGATCGAGGTCGTGCTCGGTGACCGAACCCCGCGAAACCTCCCAGAGATGGCTGTGCCCCGTCGTCGAGAGTTCGTCAAGTCCGTCGTCGCCGCGGAAGACCAGCGCGGTCGCTCCCCGAGTCTGAAAAACTCCGACGATCAAGGGCACTTTGTCGAGTTGGGAGACGCCAACGGCCGAGGCTTCTGCACGTGCGGGGTTCGACAGCGGCCCGAGAAAGTTGAACACCGTCGGGATGCCCAACTCGCCGCGGGTCGCTGCGGCGTTTTTGAATCCCGGGTGGAACAGAGCGGCGAAAGCGAACGTGATTCCGACCTCATCGAGGATCGCCGCCACCCGCTCGGGCGGCAGCGCCAGATCAATGCCGAGAGCGGCAAGCACATCCGATGCCCCGGATGCCGATGAGGCGGCCCGGTTTCCATGTTTGACGACCTTGGCGCCCGCCGCCGCCGCGACGATGGATGACATGGTCGACACGTTCACCGTGCCGAAGCGGTCTCCACCGGTGCCCACGATGTCGAGAGCCATCGGGTCGACGTCCAGGGGCAGCGCATTGGCCAGGATGGCATCCCGAAATCCGACGATCTCGTCGACCGTTTCTCCCTTGGCACGCAGGGCCACGAGAAAGCCACCCAACTGTGAGGGGGTAGCTCGCCCGGCCATGACCTCCTCCATTGCCCACGACGCCTCGGCGATCGACAGGTTGGCACCCGCCAGAAGTTGGGTCAGAACGGCGGGCCAGGTGAGTTTGGTGGGCATGCGCTCGATCGTAGCGACCCGCCCAGAATGGAATCCGCTCGGAGCGAAATCGACCATAATGGAAGGGTGACGTCCACCTCCCTCACCAACGCCCCGGGCACCTCGGTCATCAATCGACCGAACGTGACCCAGGTGGGCGTGATCGTGTGGCTCGGCAGCGAGGTCATGTTCTTCGCGGGGCTCTTTGCGATCTATTTCACCGTTCGTTCTACGTCGCCTGGCCTGTGGGCACAGCAGACCGAGCACCTGAACGTGCCGTACGCCTTGGCTAACACCCTCATACTCGTGTCGTCGTCGTTCACCGCGCAGGCGGGCGTCTTCGCCGCCGAGCGGCTGCAGCGTCGTCGTTCCGGTGGCGTCTTCCAGTTCTGGAAGTGGGGCATGGTCGAGTGGTTCTTCCTGACCTTCGCCCTGGGTGCTGTCTTCGTCAGCGGCCAGGTATTCGAATACGCGAACCTGGTGAGCGAGCACATCGGATTCACCTCAGACGCCTACGGGTCGGTCTTCTATCTCACGACCGGCTTCCACGCCCTGCACGTCACCGGCGGGCTGATGGCGTTCCTGCTCTGTATCGGTCGGGCCTTCGCGGTCAAAGACTTCACCCACAAAGAGGCCACTACCGCGATCGCGGTCTCGTACTACTGGCACTTCGTCGACGTGGTCTGGATCGGCCTGTTCCTCGTGATCTACGTCCTCAAATAGCGTGTCCCAGCGCCCCGAACATACGGAACCCAGAACGGACCATTCCCAGCACATGGCGAAGACTGCAACTCCCTCAACCCGCAAGGCCCGTGCCGCCGGACGTCGTTCGCCGCTGGCCTCGGTCGCCCTGTTGGTGATCGGTCTGCTGGCAACCGGTGGTGCGTACGCGTTGTTCACCACGAGCGCGACCGCCGAAACGTCGACTCAGGTCACCTCGATGGTGACCGACGGCCAGAAGCTGTTCGCCGCCAACTGCGCGAGCTGTCACGGACTCAACGCTCAAGGCTCTGCCGTCGCACCGACGCTGATCGGAGTTGGCGCAGCATCCGTCGATTTCCAGGTCGGAACTGGCCGGATGCCGGCCGCGGCATCGGGTCCGCAGATCGAGCAGAAGCCGGTGCAGTTCACCGAATCCCAGGTCGCAGCGCTCGCCACCTACATCGCCACGCTCGGCCCCGGCCCGTCGATCCCCGACTCGACATACCTGCAGGGCAACGGTGACGTCGCCTCGGGTGCCGAGATGTTCCGTGTCAACTGCGCCATGTGCCACAACGTGGCCGGCGCCGGTGGCGCGCTCACTGAAGGCAAGTACGCTCCCTCGTTGAGCGGAGTTACTGCCAAACACATCTACGAGGCTATGGTCACGGGCCCGCAAAACATGCCGGTCTTCAGCGACATGAACCTCACTCCCGCCGACAAAGCGAACATCATCAGCTATCTGAAGTACCTCGACAAGAACCCGTCGCCCGGCGGCCTTGACCTCGGCGGCCTGGGGCCGGTTTCTGAGGGCCTCTTCGTCTGGATCTTCGCTCTCGGCGCGGTCGTAGCCATCACCGTGTGGCTGACCGCTAAGTCCAACTGACCTGCACCACCGGAAAGGGAACGCAATGGCTGACCAGGGCGCCGACCACGGCACCGACGTCGAGAAGTACGACGCCAGTGTGCCCACAGGCACCGCCATCGTGACGTCGGATCGGGTCGAAAACCCCGGATTCCCGCCGTTCCGCGCGCGCGTCTCAGAGCTCGATCCGAAGAAGGATGCCGCGAACTCGCGTCGCGTCGGTCTCATGTTCGGCGCGTCGATGCTCGGCAGCGTTGCCGCCATCGCGGCATACATCATCTTCCCGATCATCCCGGGCGACCCTGGCTCGGTACGCACCAACACTTTCCTGCTCGGGCTCGGTCTTGCCCTCGGCTTGTTCGGCATCGGCTTCGGCGCCGTGCACTGGGCGAAGGCGCTGATGGACGGCCACGACCTGGTCGAACTCCGGCACGGCACCCGAGGCTCTGATGAAACCCGGGCTAAGGCGATCGAGGTGTTCCACCTCGGCAACAAGGAATCCGGGTGGAGTCGGCGCAAGTTGATCCGCAACACCCTGATCGGCGCGCTCGTTCTCTTCCCGCTGCCCGGGATTGTGGTGTTCCGCGATCTCGCGCCTGCAGCTGACCCGAACGATCAGCTCAGGTTCACGATGTGGAAGAAGGGGATGCGGCTCACCAAAGATCCGAGCGGTACCCCGATCCTGGCCTCAGAAGTCACGCTCGGCTCTGTCTTTCACATCATCCCCGACGGCCTGAACGACCTCGAAGACAAGCTCGAAGAGAAGGCCAAGGCGGCGGTGCTGCTGATGCGCCTCAAGCCAGAAGACCTGCACGTGTCGAAGGGTCGCGAGACCTGGAACTACAAGGGCATCATCGCCTACTCCAAGATCTGCACGCACGTCGGGTGCCCGGTCGCGCTGTACGAGCA
>JBDUBG010000117.1:0-1775 GCA_040004215.1 Pseudolysinimonas sp.
CGCGTCAGGACTACCGCGCTCGGGGTTGCACCACCGTCGCGGTGACCCGGTCGGTCCGCAGCGCGCTGCCGAAACGCGACCCGAGCGCGCGTGTCGCGTCGTGAACAGCGAGGGCGGCGAAGCCGACGGCCAGGTACCCGACGACCGCGATCCACGGGTTGCTTGCGGCATAGCCGAGGAGGGCAGGCACGATCGTGAGTCCGAGCAGTCCTGCCCACAGCCAGGTGCGGATGCGTGCCAGCCAGGCGATCAGGATCATCACGCCCGACGCGACGGCCGTTCCGACGCCGGCGAACACCCACCCACTCACGTGCGGAGCCACCGTCGAGAATGCCCAGATGTCGAGCACGACGAAGACCATGCCGAGCGCGCCAACAGCTTCGGCCGAGAACTGCAGACCCGCTCGCACCAACATCCAGGCGCTGCCGAGAAACACGATGGTGATCGCCGCAACGATGAGGCTGCGCGTCGTGAAGTCAGTGAGATCGGGGTTGAGGAACGTGAACACGATCGCCGCCACAGCAACAAGGGCGGCGCCCGCCACCGCCAGCACCGATTGAACACTGACCGAACTTCTGACCTCGGAGGCGGGGGAGGGGGCCGCGGTGGGGGTGCCGTCAGTCGGAGCCGTGGTGGCAGCAGAAGCAGCAGAGACGGCAGCCGCGACGGGCACTGGTTCGCGCTGCACCGACGGGATTCGCTCGAGGAATGACTGGCGGCGTTCAAGCGCTTCGACGGCATCCTTCGACGCGGTGAGCGCACCCCGAGCGTCAGGGCCGCTCAGATCGGCCGCGCAGGTGGCACACCATTCCGGTGTGGTCAGGCGTGCGCCGCAGCGCGGGCAGAACTTGTCATTCAGGAGGTAGCGGGCGACGTCGTCGGTCCAGGCCTTCGTCATCCCCCCACGGTATGAGGCCGCATCACGAAAGAACTACAGACTTCAGGATGACGTGGACAACTCCAGGATGACCCCGAGCGCTACGCGCGGAACGCCGAGGCGAAGATCCCCGGCATCTTGAGCCAGCTTGGCTTCTTCGAGAACTCGGTGAGTCGCCGACCCGTTGTCGCCGCAGAACGCGCCGTCACGAACCACGGCGGCTTCGGGAAGAGAGCGAACTCGCCACCGGCCACCGACCGCGGGAACGGCCGGAACGGTCCGGTCACCACGGTGCGCTCTGCGTTGTCGATCAGCAACGCGTTGTGCACGATGCCGATGCCCGACTCCACGTTGTCAAGCGTGTGGCCGGGGAACGCGCCCCAGGAGGCGCCGGCCGCCAGGAACGCGAAACCGGTCCAGCTGTTGATCGCGATCGCGCCGTACTTGAGGTTGGCGATGGCGTTCTCGAATCCAGCGCCTAGCTTCTTGCGCTCTGCCGGAGCGATCAGCACGTTGGCGCCGAGGGTGCCCAAGAAATCGGAGTTGACCGTCTCGACCGCCGCATCCAGGTATGCCTGCCCGGTACCGGCCACCTCGATGACCCCGAGCACGGGCGAGAACGACTCCGTCGTCTCCAGGTGCGTGGCGTCCTCATCAGACTGGATGTCGACCAGCAGTCGCGCGCCATTCGCCAGTTTCTGTGCCTTCGGGTAGTGGGCAGCGGCATCCGCCACCCGGTCATCGCTGCCCGGATACCAGGCACGCCGACCGGGGGAGCGCTCCAGAGCCGACCGCAGCTCATCGAGGAATGCTGCCTTCTGTGGCCAGTCGGAACTCAGCACCACGATCTGGCCGGCAATGCAGTTATACGCGCCGTTGTGCAGGCGCATGGTGGCCA
>JBDUBG010000232.1:0-1765 GCA_040004215.1 Pseudolysinimonas sp.
TGAGGCTGTGCGGGTGGGTGGCCTGGCGAACGTCGCCGACTCGCACCTGTTGGAGCTGGTCGCCGCCTCAGCTGCAAACGAACGAATCGCGCGCGCGCACTCCGCG
Organism: Pseudolysinimonas sp.; assembly: GCA_040004215.1. Lineage (GTDB taxonomy): Bacteria > Actinomycetota > Actinomycetes > Actinomycetales > Microbacteriaceae > Lysinimonas. Next base: position 107 of record JBDUBG010000232.1, read on the forward strand.
GTGCTCGCCGGTGAAGTTGCGCGTCGGTCCGCACCCGAGCTCGGCCACGACGGGTTGGCGCAGCGGAGCGGTCACCGTACTCCGCAGAGACTTTTGCAGGCGACTACGGGGGCCACGGCACGGGATGCCGCTGTCACGCTTCGCGTCGGCAGCTTGGCTCACACGCATCCCTGGCTCGAGTCGGTAGCTCGCGCGGTCGAGTCGCATCAGGTGTCTACCGACGCGGCCGACGCCATCCGCTCCGGCCTCGGAACGCCGACCGAAAATGTGACGGCGCCAGCCCTCGCTGCCGTGGCGCGTCAGCTGCTTGGCGAGTGCGACTCCCTCGATGCGGACCGGGTCTTCGCGTTGGCACGCGAGGCACGCGACGAACTGGATGCCGTCGGCATCATCGACCGCGAGCGCGCCGCGCGGGCCGCGCGCGAGCTTCGAGTAACGCGTCTGCGCGACGGCAGCGTGCGAATTGTCTGGCAGCTCGATCCGATCGAGGGCTCCGTCGTCTCCGAGATCTACGACCGGGCGACCTCGCCGCGGCGGGGTGGTCCACGGTTCGTGGCCGACGCCGAGCGGGCTCAGGCCATCGCCGACGATTCCCGCAGCACCGAACAGCTGGCGTCCGACACGTTCTACGAACTGCTCACCGCGGGGGCCGAGGTGCAACCGTCCCACCTCTTGGGGCGCGGTGCTCCCGCGGTGCGGGTAACCGTCACCGAGACGCAACTCACCGCGCGCGCGGGGTACGGTCGGCTTCAGCGCACCCAACAGCCGGTCTCGATGGAGACCATCGAGCGGCTCGCCTGCTCGCAAGGTACCGTCGCCGTCGTGTTCGACGAGCACGGCCAGCCCCTCGACGTTGGTCGCGAGCAGCGTCTGTTCACCGCTCGCCAACGCGTCGCTCTCGCCGAACGCGACGGCGGATGCCGCTGGCCCGGCTGCGAACGTCCGCCCTCGTGGTCCGAAGCCCATCACGTCGAACACTGGCACCGAGACGGCGGCCGAACCGACGTGGCCGACGGTCTCCTGCTCTGCAAGCATCATCACCTCCTGCTTCACGATCACCACTGGGAGATCGAACGGCGAGGGCCGGCTCGATCGGAGTATTGGCTGATTCCTCCGCCGGGCCATCCCGACGCGCAGCCGAGGTTGCTGAGCCGGAGCCTAGGCGTGAGAGACCTACTGGCGGGGTGAGCTCCGTTCACGCCAGGAGAGATTCGCGCTCGGGTGAGGTCCGCGCTCGCCAGACTCCTGCGCGGCGCCCGAAACGGCGTGCTGTGCCACACTTCCTGCATGGCGATGCCCCTCCTGGAGAGACTCATCGGCGTGCCGATTCTCAAGCTGCACGACAGGATCTACCAGGGCACGAATGGCCGCATCGGGCACCGCATCCTGGGCGGGCCCACGACGCTCATCTTGCACACGATCGGCGCGAAGAGCGGCGCCTCGCGATCGAGCTCACTGGACTACGCGCGTGATGGCGACAGCTATGTGGTGGTGGCGTCGAAAGGGGGCAGCGACTCGGCGCCGGGGTGGTACCACAATGTCCGAGCGCGTCCTGGGGTTGAGGTCAACGTGGGGCCGCGGCGCTTCCGAGCTACGGCGCGGGTCGTGGAGGGCGACGACCCGGACTATCCGCGGCTCTGGCGGATCGCCAACGACATG
>JBDUBG010000022.1:0-1763 GCA_040004215.1 Pseudolysinimonas sp.
CTCGGGGTCGACTACAACATCTTCCTGATGACCAGGGCGCGAGAGGAGTCGCTTCTGCGTGGCACTCGCCCGGGTATCGTCCGCGGCGTTGAGGCAACCGGTGGCGTGATCACGGCGGCCGGGATCGTGCTGGCGGCGACCTTCTCGGCGCTGCAGGTGATCCCGATCCTGTTTCTCGTGCAGATCGCGTTCATCGTCGCGTTCGGGGTGCTGCTCGACACGATCCTGGTGCGGTCGCTGCTGGTCCCTGCCTTGTCTTACGACATTGGACGACGCATCTGGTGGCCGTCGAAGCTGGGGCGGGCTGGATCACCCGGCAATTGACAGTGCGCGGGTGAGCTACTGGTGGGGGACTGACGCCGCAGCCAGGTCTCTTGATGCTGGCTTGCGGGCCGCCCAGAACGTCCGCACCTGCGCGAGCGCCCGGTGCTCGATCAGGTGCCATGAGGCGAAGGCGAGCGCGCCTGTAATGGCGACCACTACCAAGATATCCAGCACGAGCGGCATCTTCGGCACCAGCAGCACGACGGCCTGTTGCACGGGGAATGCCCAGAGGTATGTCCCATACGAGAAGTCGCCGAATCGGCCAACGCGGCGGACGATCGGCGCCGAACGTAATCCGAGCGACAGAACGAGGATCGGCACGGCAATCCACCCAACCGTGACTCCCACGTCCCGCGAAACGGTGCCGCTGGCGAGCCAGACGAGCGCCACGGGCACGAGCGCCCACAGCGGCAAGCGGGTGATGGGGAGGTACGCGCAGACGGCCCCGATAGCGAAGAAGGCCATTGCTCCTACGGCGTCCTTGGTCGGTTTGTCGGGCGTGAGCCAGAACACGAGTCCGAGCGAGATCGCCAACGCCGCAAACACGAGTGGACGAACCCATCTCACACCGTTGCGCATGACGAGTGTAGAGAGGCCGACCACCAGCACGATCAGATAGCAGATGAACTCCGGCCCCAGCGTCCATAGCGAGCCGTTGACGGCGGTCGTCGGGTTGTCCGAGAAAACGCCAGGAAGGGCGTAGCTCGGCGCGAGCACGAGGCCCGAGAGGTACCTCCACGTCGCCGGGCTCGCGAAGTATGCGGATGCCGGGAGCCGCGACAGGAGCGGTCCGACCACCAGCTGCGTGATCAGAACGACGGCGAATAGTGCGGGAAAGATGCGAGCGACCCGGCGGCTGAGAAACGGAACCGCCCGCGGCGATTGCCTCCAACTTGTCGCGATGAGATATCCACTGATCGAGAAGAAGGTGAAGACGGCGAGGTGGGCCGCCAGGATTCCCGCCACACGGGGCGCTCCGTCAGTGAGTCCCGTGAGCGGCCAAGCATGTCCCACGACAACCGTCAGCGCGGCGGCCAGCCGCAAGGCATCCAGGTTGTTTTCTCGGTGCTGCACCGACCCAAGCTAGCCGGTGAGCGAAAGACGCCGTGAGATTGACAGTGCCCCCGACTGGATTTGAACCAGCGACTTCTTCCTTCGGAGGGAAGCGCTCTATCCACTGAGCTACGGGGGCGCGATGCGTGAATAGATTAGCAGCATGGTGTCGACCGACCTTCTGACCGGATGGCGCTCCAGACTGCGCGCTCTTCCTGTTTTCGAGACCGAACCGGCGGTGTTCGACGCCGCCGCTGTGCCCGACGATCCGCTGCAGCTCGTCGCCGAGTGGCTCGAGCTCGCGATTGCTGAGGGGGCGCCGCAACCGCACGCGGTGACGCTCGTCACGGTGAGCGCTGACGGTGCGCCATCGAGTCGCACGCTCA
>JBDUBG010000013.1:0-5831 GCA_040004215.1 Pseudolysinimonas sp.
CTGGGCGGTTCGTGAAAGACCTCCGCGTCATTCCACCGGGGGCAGGCGTCCTTGCGGCTCTGAGAGACGCGTTGCACGGAGGGCCAGCGATTCTGGTGTCCGACTCAGCCGTCGACGTGCCCCCCCAGGTCGACCAGCGCATCGCTCTCGTGGTCGAGACCAGTGGCTCTACCGGCCGCCCGAAGCGTGTGGCGCTGTCGGCCGACGCTCTGCTGGCGAACACGGCGGCGAGCGAATCGGCCCTGGGTGGCCCTGGCCAGTGGGTGCTTGCTTTGCCGACGCACTACATCGCGGGGCTGAACGTGCTCGCGCGCTCGCTGTCGGCCGAGACCCAGCCGGTGACAGTGGCCGGGGAGCACTTCACGGCATCCAGCTTCGTCGCCGCGGTCGAGAGGATGTCGCTGACTGAGCGCTACACCTCGCTGGTTCCCGCACAGCTCGCCACCCTTCTCGCCGATTCCGTCTCGTCGAAGGTCTTGTCGGAGTTCTCGGCCGTGCTCGTCGGGGGCCAAGCCACTCCGCGACCGTTGCTCGAGCGGGCGCTGGCCGCCGGCATCCGGGTGCTGCGCAGCTATGGCTCGAGCGAGACCAGCGGCGGCTGCGTCTATGACGGAATCCCGATCGGCACGGCCGCGGTGAGGATCGTCGACGGCGAGGTCTGGCTCGGCGGTCCGAGCCTGGCGGAGGGGTACCTCGGCGAAGACGAGCTGACTGCCGAGCGATTTGTCAGTGACGGTGGCGTGCGATGGTTCCGCACTGCAGACGGTGGCTCGCTTCACGACGGCCCGGATGGCCGTGACCGGCTGACGGTGACCGGGCGCCGCGACGAGGTGCTGATCTCGGGTGGAGTGAAAGTGGCGCTCGCCGCCGTCGAGCGGGTGCTGCGCGAGCAGCCGGGCCTCGCCGATGTCGTCGTCGTGGCCGTCACCGACGCGCGATGGGGTGAAGTGCCGGTGGCCGTCACCGCCTCTGCTTCTTTTGACGAGGATGCAGCGGCAGCAGCAGTCGTCACCGAACTGGGCGCTCCGGCCCGCCCCGCCCGCTTCGTGAGCGTGGATGAGTTGCCTCTGCTGCCGAGCGGAAAAGTGAATCGGCTCGCCGTCCGCGCCGATGCGGAATCCCCCCCGGGCGCCACTGGGTAGACTTCGCGCGTGGCGAAGCAGCAGCGTATCGACCCCCGTCGGACCGAGCAGGCGAGGCGGTCAAACGCGACCCCCTCAAAGCCGACGAACGGGCGAAACCGCGGCAAGAGCGGGCACCCCGGCGGGCGCAAGCCCGGCGAGCAGCGCCCGGCGACGCTCAGCACCTGGATCGCGGGAGCCCGCCTGCAGACCCTGCTGCTTGCGATCGCGCCGGTCGCGGTCGGCACGGGTGCGGCATCCCTGCTGCTGCCTCACTGGTACGACCACTGGTTCCGCGCGGTGCTCGCGCTGGTCGTTGCCCTCGCCTTGCAGATCGCGGTGAACTTCGCGAACGACTATTCAGACGGTATCCGCGGCGTCGACCGCAACCGAGTCGGTCCGCCGCGGCTGGTCGGCTCCGGCCGCGCGAAGCCCCGAGCCGTGCTGACGGTTGCGATCGTGTTCTTCGCCATCGCGGCGGTGGCGGGCGGCATCCTGGTGTGGCGCAGCGGCCAGTGGTGGCTGCTCGCGGTCGGCGTGGTCTGTTTCGCTGCTGCCTGGTTCTACACCGGAGGCAAGCACCCATACGGCTACTACGCCCTGGGTGAGCTGGCCGTCTTCGTCTTCTTCGGAGTCGTTCCGGTGGCCGGCACGATTTATACCCAGACCGGAACGGTCAACCTCGAGGCGTGGCTGGGGGGCGTCGCCATCGGCTGCTTCGCCTGTGCCGTGCTGGTCGTGAACAACCTGCGGGACCGGGAGCGGGATGCGGTGAGCCGCAAGCGCACCCTCGCGGTGCTGCTCGGCGACAAGCTGAGCCGGGCGCTCTACGTCGTGCTCGTGCTCGTGCCGCTGGCGTTGCTGGCCTTCTACAGCGTGTTCTATCTGCACGCGGCGTACGTGTTTTTTGTGGCTCTCCTGGTCATCCCGGCCATCATCATCGTGTTGTTCGCGAAGACGGTCAGCGAGTATGTCTCGGCCATGCGGCTCACCCTGTTTGCCACGTTCTTCTACGGGCTGGGACTCGCGGCGGCGTTGGCGTTCTAGGGCTGGCGCTCTAGCGACGGTGCTCTAGCGACGGCTAGCGCGACGCGGATTCGGCCGGTCAGTCGCCGTCTTCGATGTCTTCGTCGCTGCCCGTCTTCGTTGTCGCCGACCTGGTGGTTCCGGCGCGCGCAGCCACCACATCGAGAGCGACACGCTCCCGCAGAGACCTGAAGAAGATGTATGAGATGCACAGCGCCAAGACGGCGGCCACCAATGCTGAGATCAACCAGGCGGGGTTCAGCCCAATCGACGCCGTGAGCGTGTAGAGCAACGCGAAGAGCACCGCGAAGATGCCAACGCGCAGAGCGGAGTACAGGATCCAGGCGCGCATGGTCGCCAGTCTAAGCGCGGTGACAGGGAGCCGATCTAGACTCCAGGCATGGCCAGGGTGCTCTATCCGATCATCGTGCTGATGATGATCTTCGCGGTCGTCGACATCGCGGTGATCGAACGCGGGCGAATCCGGGCCCTGCCGCGGGGCGTCTGGATCGCGATCGCGATCATTCTGCCGGTGGTCGGACCGGTGCTCTGGTTCTTCGTCGGCCGCCTTCGCCGCGGCGAGGGAACCTCGGTGTCTGCTGCGGCATCCGCGCCGCGCCGGCTCGGGCCGATCGCTCCGGACGACGATCCCGACTTCCTCGGGCGGTTGCACCGCGAGCAGGAGCAAGAAGATCGCATCCGCGAGCTCGAGAAGAAGCTCAACGAACTCCGCGACCCTCACGATGCCGACAAGCACGACGACTGACACCGCGCCGAACTCGCCGGCTAGCGTCTTCGCGACCGCTCTGCTCGCCGAGTTCGTGCGATCTGGCGTGACCGATCTGGTTCTCAGCCCGGGATCGCGCTCGCAGGCGCTGGCGCTCTCGGCCGCCCAGTTCGAGCGTGCCGGGCTGCTCAGACTGCGGGTGCGCGTCGACGAGCGTTCTGCCGGCTTTCTCGCGCTCGGTCTCGCTGTCGAGACGGCACGCCCGGTGTTGCTCGTCGTCACCTCAGGCACTGCCGTCGCCGAACTGCATCCCGCCGTGCTCGAAGCCGCGCACTCCGGGGTGCCGCTGATCGTGCTCAGCGCCGACCGGCCCGCCGAACTGCGAGGGATCGGCTCGAACCAGACGACCGAGCAGCACGGCCTGTTCGGCAGCGCGGCCGAGAAGTCATGGGACGTCGCGGCTCCGGGTGGTGGCGGGACCGACGCGGATGGCGGCAGCGAGCCCCTCGGGAGCGAGCAGGCGGCTCGGGAGCTGGTCGCCGAGGTGCTGAGGGGTATCACCGGGGTGCGTCACCTGAACCTCGCCTTTCGCGAGCCGCTGTCGTCGCCACAGGTGCTTCCCGACGTCGAGCCGGGCGCCTGGCGCCCCGCACCGGCCCCGGTCGAGGTGCGTGAGCTGCAGCCGAGACCCGGCACGGTCGTCGTCGCCGGCACGGAGGCGGGAGAGGTGGCTGAGTCCACCGCCCGGGCTCTGGGAGCTCCCCTGCTGGCCGAAGTGGCCAGCGGCGCGCGCTTCGGTCCGAACCTGGTCGCTGCCTATCGCGAGGTGATCTCGGCCGGCAACTTCGGAGACCGGGTCGAGCGCGTCGTGGTGTTCGGGCATCCGACCCTCAGCCGCGAGATTCCGGGGCTGATCCAGCGCGACGGGGTCGAAACCATCGTCGTGCGCACGCCAGGTCGCGACGGCTACAACCCTGGCCACCGCGTGAGCAGCTTCGTGGATGCCGTGACGATCGCCGACGATCCCGCGGCCGTCGAGGCTTCCCGTGGCTGGGTGGGGCGGTGGGTGATGGCGTCGCGCGCGATCCTCGACCAGTCGGATGACGGTCCCGGTGCCGACCTCAGCGACGACCTTCGCGAGCGTGCTGACTTCGCGCGTGCGCAACTCGACGCCCTGCGGGCTCCGGTGTCGCGCGGCGCCCTGGTGCGTGCCGTGTGGAACGCGAGTTGGCCACACGATCGACTCGTGCTGGCATCGTCGCGGCTCATTCGCGAACTCGATCGGCTGGCGCCCGGCAAGAAGATTCCGGTGCATGCAAACCGCGGCCTGGCCGGCATCGATGGCACGATCGCGACGGCGATCGGGATCGCGCTGGCGCAGCAATCTGGCGACTCGGGCGGCGAGTCGGCGCGGGGTATCACCCGGGTGCTGCTCGGCGACCTGGCCATGCTGCACGACGCCGGCTCGCTCGCGTTCGGTGTCGGCGAGACGCGGCCCAATATGCAGCTGATCGTCGGCAACGACGGCGGTGGCACCATTTTCGACGGGCTCGAGGTCGCCGGCACCGCGGATGCCGCGATGATCGATCGCGTGCTGCTCACGCCACAGCGCGTCGACCTGTCGGCTTTGGCCGCTGCCTACGGCTGGGAGTACCGCAAGGTAGCCACCCGCGGAGAACTCGATCCTGCGCTCACGCCGTCCCCCGGACAGGTGCTGATCGAAGTGCCGCTGAAGCGCTAGCGTGACGCCATGACTCACCTTCGCGGCATCGAGCCGCTGCTGCGCGCCGGGGCCGACTTCGACCTGTCGGCGGTCGACACCGCATCCACCCCCGGTTTCGATGGCGGCAAGAAGGAGGGCGCCCGCTCGCTCGCCGCCGGGGCAGGCGAACTCGCCGAGTTGCAAGAGAAGCTCTACGCGAATGGCCTCTCGGGCGATCAGCGTCGCATTCTGTTGGTACTGCAGGCGATGGACACCGCGGGCAAGGGTGGCATCGTCGGGCACGTGGTCTCGGCGGTGAATCCCTATGGCGTGCACATCGCGGCCTTCAAGGCACCCACCGACGAAGAGAAGGCTCACAACTTTCTCTGGCGCATCCGCAAGCAGTTGCCGACGCCCGGCATGCTCGGCGTCTTCGACCGCTCGCACTACGAAGATGTGCTCGTGCACCGCGTGCGGCACTTCTCGACGCCCGAGGTGATCGAGGCGCGCTATGGCGAGATCGTCGACTTCGAGAACAAGCTGACGGCCGACGGCACAACCATCATCAAGGTCATGTTGCACATCTCAAACGGCCAGCAGAAGAAGCGGCTCGAGGCACGCCTCGACGACCGGACCAAACTGTGGAAGTTCAACCCTGGCGACATCGACGACCGTGAACTCTGGCCGGCGTTCATGGAGGCGTACCAGATCGCGATCACCCGCACCTCGACGGATGCCGCCCCTTGGTACGTGATACCGGCCGACCACAAGTGGTACGCCCGCCTGGCCGTGCAGCAGCTGCTGCTCGACGCGCTGCATGATCTGCGCCAGGACTGGCCGGCGGCCGACTACGACGTGGCAGAGCAGAAGGCGCGGTTGGCGGCGGACTGAAAGAGCGGAGATGACTGCGTTCTCAGGTGAAGGATTACACCGGCCTGAGCCAGACGGCGGGCCACGGGACCCGGCGGCTTGGGGGACTGGCTGAACTGTGTTAAGTGGATCAGGTTCAGACGCGCGCCGCAGGCTTCTCTGGGAGAAGTCGGCCCCGCCCGCCGCCGATGGCGGTGTGCGCATCTACTGCGCTCTGGATATGAAGGACAGTCCTTGATAACCAGAGCGTGCGGAACAGACGCCGCCTGCCGGACGGGACAGACGCGGCCGGGGTCGACGGGCGCCTAGCCGAACGCTTCGACGATCGGTCGGAACTTGAGGCGCGTCTCGGCGAGCTCTCGCTCAGGCTCGGAGTCGGCGACGA
>JBDUBG010000064.1:0-5822 GCA_040004215.1 Pseudolysinimonas sp.
ACCCGGTGACCGATCCGGTCGGCGACCTGGTGAGCCGCTACACCCGCACCCACACTCCGTTCCCGGCCGCGGAATGCGCCGCCCGACTGGGGCTGGGCGTCGCGGTGGTGACGGATGCGCTGAAGCGGCTGGCATCCGATCGCCGCGCTGTCGAGGGCGAGTTCCGACCGGGTGCGACCGGTTCCGAGTGGGTCGACGCCGAGGTGCTCCGTCGGTTGCGCAGCCGCAGTCTCGCTGCCCTGCGCTCCGAGGTCGAGCCGGTGCCGCAAGCGGCGCTTGGCCGCTTCCTTCCCGACTGGCAGAAGGTCGGAAGCCTCGATCCGGCATCCACAGGACCGCGCCCAGGCTTGCGAGGAATCGACGGCCTGGTCACCGCGATCGACCAGCTCGCGGGTGTTGCCATCCCGGCGTCCGCGTGGGAGAGCCTGGTTCTTCCCAGCCGCGTGCGCGACTACTCCCCCGCCATGCTTGACGAGCTGACGACGACCGGCGAGGTGCTCTGGGCCGGACGCGGCGAGCTGCCCGGCAATGACGGCTGGCTCAGCATGCACCTGGCAGACAACGCGCCGCTCAGCCTGGCCGAGCCGACCCTGACCGATGCAAGCGAGCTGCACGATCGCATCCTGCTGGCGCTGACCGGCGGTGGGGCCTACTTCTTCCGGCAGCTGTCTGCGTCGCTCGCCCCGGCGGGTCCGGTCGACGATGTCACGCTCGCGACCGCGCTCTGGGAGCTGGTCTGGGCCGGGCTGGTCGGCAACGACACCCTGGCTCCGCTGCGGGCGAAGCTCGGCGCGACCACCACCCGGGCGCGCGCGACGCCGCGCAACCGGGCATATCGGGGTCGAGCGCGAGCCGCAGCATCCGTCGCCAATAAGCTCGCGGCCACCGCGCCGCCGACCGTGGCTGGTCGCTGGAGCCTGCTGCCCGACACCGAGATCGTCACGACGGCGCGCGCCACAGCCCTGGCGGAGCAGCTGCTCGAACGGCACGGCGTCGTGACGCGGGGAGCGGTCGTCAGCGAGGGCGTTGTGGGCGGATTCGCGTTGGCCTACAAGGTGCTCAGCGGCCTGGAAGAGACCGGCCGCACCCGCCGCGGCTACTTCATCGAGGGCCTCGGGGCCGCCCAGTTCGCGACGCCCGCCACGGTCGACCGGCTGCGCGCCTTCTCGCCGGATGCTGCGGCCGCCGAGTTGCGCGAACAGCCCCGGGTGGCGCTCACTCTCGCCGCGTGCGACCCGGCGAACCCCTACGGAGCCGCCCTCAGCTGGCCAGATCCCCCCACGGGACACCGGCCAGGGCGCAAGGCCGGCGCCCTCGTGGTGCTGGTCGATGGCGCGCTGGGGCTCTATGTCGAGCGCGGCGGCAAGACCCTGCTCGACTTTCTGGCGGTCGACGACGAAGCCGGGCGTGAGACCGCTGCCGCATCGCTCGCGGGCACCGTGCGAGCCAGCGGCGGCAAGCTACGCGTCGAGAAGATCGACGGAGAGTTCTCGGTCGGCACCGTGCTCGGTGACGCGCTGGTGCGCGCCGGATTCGCCCCGACTCCGCAGGGCCTCCGGCTGCGGGCCTAGGCGAACGGGAGCCGAGCGATGCCCGAGGGCGACACTGTATTCCAGACCGCCCGCCGGCAAAACGAGGCGCTGGCCGGCCTGACACTCACCGGCTTCGAGTTGCGCGTGCCGAAGTTCGCGGCTGCCGATCTGACCGGCGAGACCGTGCGCGAGGTGGTCTCGGTGGGCAAGCACCTGTTCCACCGGATCGGCGACTGGAGCCTGCACTCCCACCTCAAGATGGAGGGCGTCTGGCGGGTCGTTGCCCCGGGGGCAAAGTGGCCCAAACCCGCGTTCCAGGCCCGGGCGGTGCTGCGCACGGCATCCGTGACGTCGATCGGTTTCGAGCTGGGCATCACCGAACTGCTCCCGCGCGACGAGGAGCACACGATCACCGACCGGCTCGGCCCCGATCTGCTCGGCCCCGAGTGGGGCGACGCGGCGGCCTCCGAGGCTGTGAAGCGGCTCGAGGCGCATCCCGAGTCACCGGTGTACCTCGCCGTTCTCGACCAGACGAACCTGGCAGGAGTCGGCAATGTCTATGCCAACGAGCTCTGCTTTCTCCGCGGCATCCTGCCCACCACGCCCATGGCCAAAGTGGATGCTGCTGCCCTCGTGAATCTCAGCCGTCGCCTGCTGATCGCCAACCGAGAGCGGCACCCGCGGGTGACCACCGGCGACACACGCCCCGGACGCCGCAGCTGGGCCTACGGCCGCACCGGGCAGCCGTGTCTGCGTTGCGGCACGCGGCTGCTCGGCGGCGAACTCGGCGCCCGACCCGGGCAGGAGCGTGTTGTCACCTGGTGCCCGGTCTGTCAGACCTGACCTCGCGCCGTCACCCCAGCGGCAGTTCGACGGCCCGCGCGTTGCCGCCGATTGTCCAGTCGGACCGCTGGAAACCGGTCCAGGTGTCCGACCGGTAGGTGGTTTGGCCGGTGACGGTGCTCCCGAAGCTCACGCCGTAGGCAAGCAGGTCCTGCATGCGTACGTCGCCCTCCCACACGATGAAGGCGTATTCAGCGCGATCGAACCCGCATTGCGAGGCCGGGCCACCGGTTGGCGCGGTGGAGTGGTTGGCTTGGATGACCGTGTCGGTGATCACGAGGTGAACGGTAGGCGTTTCGGCCATGTCGAACGACAGCGGGATCGCTGTTCCTGTGCGATCGCTTGCCGCGGTGCAGGGCCGACTCGGAGTCGGGTATTGCGAAGCACCGTCGATGGAGATCTGCACCTGGTGTATGCCGTAGGCCTCATGAATGGCGTTCTGGGGTCCCGTGTACAGGGTGCCCGTCACCTGCACTCTCGGCGATGGCGTGCCAAACAGCGCGTTGACCCAGCGGTGCTGGGCGCCGACGATTGCCCAGGTGGTCGTGATGCCGGCGTCATCCGTCAACGAGACAGCCATCTGGTACTGCCAGCCCGGGCAGAGGTGGGTCCAGGCGAGCACCATGTGCGGCGTCTCACCCGCGCCGATGGTCTGGCCACTCTGGGTGTGCTGGTAGCCAGCGGGCAGGCAGTCGCCCGAGATCGTCGCGGTCCAGTGCGCGGCCTCACTCGTCTGGATGTCGAAGTTCACCGCGCCCGTCAGGCGATCCGCAGAGAGCGACGGCACGCCCTCGGTGTCGGTGTTGAGTTGCGGTCCGGCGAGCGGCGTCGCCGTGGGCAGAGTGTCGTCGGTGTCGCCGACCAGCCAGTGCGCGTTGCCCGGCGTCAGGCCCTGCGCCCACGACACGTCGATCACGGCGGATCCAAGCGATACCTGCTCGCTCGGCGGCGTGCACGGGCCGTCCCACGGGAATCCGCCTCCGCACAGCCCGGTGGCCACGGTGACTGTCGGCAGATCGATCCGGTACCGCATCGTCGGGGGCAGGGAGCAGACGCCCGTGCAGGATTGGCGCTGCAGTTGGAGCAGCGAGGTCCTGGTCATCGCGGCCGCCGTGCCGGTGTTGACCACGGTGGTCACCGAGAGTCGGCCCTCAAACCCGGCTCCCGACGTCCCCACGTTGCACAGGGTCTGCCCGATCGGCACCGATCCGGGACCTGCCGCCGCGGCCGGGCCGAACCATGAACCACAGGCGACCCCAGTGGGAGTCGCGACCGCGATCTGCAGCTTGTTTGCGTCCACCTGCTTGGCGAGCTCGAGCGAGTGAAGCGTGAGGATCGGGGTGATCGCGTCGGGGCTCGACACCTCGATGGAGGCCTGATGGGTGGGGGTGGTCACATTCCAGCTGGGCGCATGGGCGTCGAACCAGCGCGCACAGATCATGACCGTCGTGCCTTCCGGTACGGAGTAGATCCGCACGTCACGCGAGCGGTACGCCGAGTCGTAGTTCTGTCGGTCAAGCTCGTCAGCACTGACCTCGACCACGACCGGATCCTGAATGGCATGGATGTCGGGGTGCTGTCCGTACTCCGAGCAGTTCGACGTGTCCCCTGCCCCGGGGCTCCAGGCATAGATGATCGGGCGCACGCCGGTGGTCATCGTTGGCGACGGAATCGAGACGTAGAGCAGCCCGTTGCCGACCGGGATCGCATGGATCGGCGGAACCGTCGGGCGTCCACGCGGATCGAGATTGGCGAGCATCGGTCCGATTACCCGGCTCAGCGTGTCGGTGAAGATCGCGGACACCAGATACCGGCGGGTCGGGTCGAGCCCGGTGAGCTTCGCACAGTGCTGGAAGGCCCAGTAGTTCTCGCGATAGCCTCCGGTGCGACTGTGATAGCTGGCGAAATCGGCCGCCTGGGTCGCGTCGGTGGTGGCGTGCGCCGTCCCGGTGTCGGTGGAGTGACCGATCGCCGAGTATGTGAGGTCGGCAGTGCCCGGCGTATTGGTCATCACGTCGACCCAGGCTTCTCCGCGGGCCAGATCGCCTGCCGGGCAGAAGATCGAGCTGCCCACAGAGGTGAGCGGGGGGTTGGCGCGCGTGATGGCCGTCAGCGCAGGGGCGTCATGTGTGTCAGCGAGCACCGTCGAGCTCACACCGGCGGGGCAGCTGCTCGGCGGAGTGGCGGTGGCGCACGGGTCGTCGGCGGGCAGCGGAGCGCCACCGGAATCGCTCGACCCGGATGCCGGAGCCGGCGTCGGCGTGCCCACCGCGACCGCGGGGTCGATGAGCCCGGGCGCGTTGTAGCCGTCGATTCGTGCCTGGGCGCCGGAGTCAACGCGCGTCGCCCCCTTCTGCCCCGGCGTCACGATGGTCGCCGAGCCCACGGCACCGCTGACGGCGTACGGGTCGGTCCCGGTGTCGGTCGCCGTTGGGCCGGTTGGCGCCAGGATCGGCACGCTCTCGGTCTTCAGGGCCACCGTCGGCGTCCGGGTTGCGAAGCGCATCCCGATCAGGGTCGCTGCAACACCGACGGCGAGCGCCGCGACCACGCAGATCACGGGGAGAAGCCACTTAGGAATGGTCATGGGTTCTATCCGAAGCACTGAATGGTGATGGTCACGGAGTTGGAGGGACTGGAGTTGCCAGCGGCATCGTGAGCGGTCACCGAGAAGGTAGTGCTCTCGCCGTACAAGGTGTCGGTTGTTCCGTTGAGCACGTACTCCCAGTGCCCACCGGTTGCGGTCATCTGGCCCGACCCGTGATTGTGCGCGCCGGCGTACGTGATCGACACGGACGTCACGCCGACATTGTCGGCGGCCGTGGCAGTGACCTTGACATGGCACACCTGGTTTTCCAGCGACGCGGTCGGCTTGTCGACGCTCGGCGGGGTGGTGTCTTTGGGCGGACCGGGCTTCACCGGCTTGACCGGCGTGACCGGTACCACGGGCGTCACGACAACCGGCGCCGGGATCGGTGTGGCCGTGAAGGTCGTGCAGCCCGACACCGGCAGCGTCGAGAAAGGCACGCCGTTGCTCTTCAGCGCCTTGGCCGGGATCCACACCGCGCTATCGAGCGCCGCGGGATCACGCACCTCGATGTAGGCGGAGTCCGAGCTGCGCGACATGGAGAGCACGCGCTGACCGGGATGCACCTGGGTGACGGGCGAGCCGGCTGGGCAGTCGAGGCCAGCCACCGAGGCATCAATCGTGAGCGACGTCAGCACCGTGTTCGAGACCGGTGCGAGAGCGTGGGGGCGCCCGAACGCGCCGGTTGCGCCGAGGGTACCGCCCACCAGGCCGAGCACCACGATCACTCCAACCCACGGAATCCACCCGAGTCCGCTGCCGAATCCGGGAGCCGATCCGCCAGAAGCGGGAGTGCCGGTATCGCCGGCCGCCATCCGAGCACGGATGGCGTCGGCGACACCGGCGGAGTCACCAGGTTG
>JBDUBG010000389.1:0-5812 GCA_040004215.1 Pseudolysinimonas sp.
ACCCGACCGTCTCGACGCCGGTGGTCGTCTGGGAGCGCACCTCGCTGCGGGCGCTCACCCTCAGCGACGTCACCGCGATCAAGATCACCGATGTCGCCGGTCTCCGAGCGGCGGGAATCGACCCGGCCGCGGTGGCTCAGGCGCTGGCCCGCGCGACCTTTCAGCAGATCTTCGTCGCGGGCTTCTTCCACGCCGACCCGCACCCCGGCAACATCTTCGTGACGCGTATCTCGCCGGTCAACCCGCTCTTGGCGGTTGAGCCTGTCGAAACCCGCCCCGGGCAACCCCAGTGGCACCTCACCTACATCGACTTCGGCATGATGGGCGAGATCAGCGACACACTCCGATCCGGCCTGCGCGATTTCATCCTCGCCGCCCTCGGCCGCGACACTCACGGTCTCGTCACCGCCCTCGAGCGCCTCGGCGTGCTGCTGACCACCTCAGACACCGAAGAACTCGAACGCGCGATGACCGCACTCTTCGACCGTTTCGGCGGCATGGGGATCGCCGAACTGCAGCGGGTCGATCCTCGTGAGCTCGAGAAGTTCGGCCGCCAGTTCGGCGAGACCGTGCGCGCGCTGCCGTTCCAACTGCCCGAGAACTTCCTGCTGCTCATTCGCACCATCTCGCTCATCTCGGGTGTGACCAGCGCCCTCGATCCCGCTTTCAACATGTGGGATGCCGTTGACCCATTCGCGCGCACCATCCTCAGTTCCAGCGGCGCGGGCCTCCTGCGCGACCTGCCCCAGCGGGCGCTCACCTACGCCACCACCCTCGCGGGCCTGCCGAAACGCATGGACGAACTCGCCGCTCGCCTCGACCGCGGCCAGATCGGCGTGCGCACGCCCGACGTCGACCGACGGCTGCGCTCGCTGGAGCGGGCGGCGGGCCGCGTTGTCTCGGCGGTCGTTTTCGCGGCGTTGCTGTTCGCGGGCATCCTGCTGCTGCCGCACTACCAGCTGCTCGGCTGGATCATGATGGGGGCATCGGTGGTTCCGCTGGTGCACGTCTTGGTGACGTGGCGGGCGAAGTAGTCGACGGCTGAGAGAGTCGAACAGTACAGAGAAGGCGGGTGCCCGCCAGTCGCGAGCACCCGCCTTCCGCATGAGGGGTCAGCCGGTAAATGCTGCCTTCAGCCTTCCGGCGGCCTTCCCCCCGGATCGGCTTGAGGCCTTGCCGCGCCGCGACGTCGACTTGCCCAGTCGACCGAGGTTCTGGCGGGCCTTCCCGGCGAGGTCAGCCGCGGTCGTCTTGATGTTGTTGCTCCAACTCATCTGCTTCTCCTTACCTGGAATGTGGTTCCTGTTTTCGATGGATGCGCTCCTTCGCGACGCGTCGGAGGCGACCGGACCCGTTCGCCCGGGTTCGACCCGATGGCCATCGACGTTCGCGGGCTGAGAGCCCTTCGCGGCTCTTCGCCACGCCGTCCGCGAGTGGGTCGCGGGATCAAGGTGGTGACGATCACCCGATCTCCGAAACCGGATGCGCGCATGATCGCTGCGAATTCGACATCGATCCCGTGCCGATCATCGAGCGGCCGCCTCTCGGGTGTTCGCTCGGTGCCGCGCAGGGGGTGCAACTCCGACAGCTCAGAGAGAGTGTTCGCGGTCATCGTTCTGCTCCTCTCGACGGTTTCGAGAATCCGGATCAGGCGTTGATGCTCTTCGCTTCCTTTCCGCGCTTGACGCCGTCGCGATTGCCGACGCTGATCTTGCGCGGTTTCGCCTGCTCGGCGATCGGGATGCGCAAGCTCAGCACCCCGTCGCTGTAGTCGGCGTCAACCTTGCCGGTGTCCAGCGCGTCGCCCAGGATCAGTTGGCGGCTGAAGACGCCCCACGGGCGCTCGGCGGCGACCGCGTTGGCCGCGTCGGGCATGTGGCTCAGGCGCTCGGCCCTGATGGTCAGGATGTTGCGTTCCACATCGATGTCCAGCTTGTCCGGGTCGATGCCGGGCAGGTCGAGTTCGACGACGAACTGATCGCCTTCTCGCCACGCATCCAACGGCATGCTCGTGGGTCGGGACATCGTTCCGAAGACCTGCTGCGTGAGCCGGTCGAGGTCACGGAACGGGTCGTGCTGCAACAGCATTTCTGATCTCCTCCATTTCACTTCGGTTGTGATTCCGCTCGACATATCTGTGTCGAGAGATGTAGATTTTATAACTCCAACAAGCCAGAAATTGCAAGTGAGTTTCAGGAGATTTTGTGGTTGACGTTTCGGACTCTGCGCGAGCGGTCTACGGCATCGCCGTGGCCGCCGAGCTGGCCGGTGTCGCGGAACAGACGCTGCGCCTCTACGAGCAGAAGGGCCTGCTCACCCCGCACCGCACCCCCGGCGGAACGCGCCGCTACAGCGACGACGACGTGAGTCGGTTGCGGCGCGTGATCGCCCTCCTGGCCGAGGGCCTGGACCTGGTCGGCGCTCGGCGCGTCCTCGAACTCGAGGCCGTCAACTCCCGCTTGCGATCCCGCATCGACCAGCTCGAGAAGTGAGGGCGAGCAGCGCGGCGCTATCACTCAGAGCTCGATGACCCGCTTGCCGCGTTTGCCTCCCGCGTGCAGGTCGTCTTGAGCGAGCCCGGTGTCGGCGAGCGAGAAGGTGCGCGATACCGTCGGCCGGAGTTGCCCCGCGACAACCAGCTCGGCAGCGGCATTGAGTAAGTCGCTCTTCGCGTCGCTGCTGAACACGCGAATCCTGCGTGATCCGAAGACCGACGAGACGGCAACCTCGGCAAGGCGACGGCCAGAGGTGAAGGCGATGGTGGCCATCCGTCCACCCGGATTCAGGTGTCGACGGTAGGCGAGCAGCTTCGTCCCGACGGTGTCGAAGATCACGTCGAAGCCGCCCATATCTGAGGCGGCGACCACCTTGTAGTCGAGGGTCTGCGCTGCGCCCATTTCTTTCAGGGTGGTGAAGTCGCTGCTGCTCGAGAGGGTGGTGATGACGGCTCCCATGGCCGCCGCGATCTGCACCGCGGCGAGCCCGACGCCTCCGCCCGCGCCGCGAATGAGGATGCTCTTTCCCTTGCGGAGTCCGGCAATTTGCCGCAGCGCCCGGATCGCCGTGGTCGCGGCGATGACGAGCGACGCCCCCTCGACACAGGTGAGGTTCGCCGGAAGGGGCGCAATGCGATCCGCGGGAACAGCGACGTACTCGGCGATCGCGCCGGTCGAGTTCGTCTTCATCGCGGGAACCGAGCCCCACACCCTCTGCCCGACGGGGAGACCCCCTCCTTCGACCACCTCACCCGCGAACTCAAGCCCGGTTCCGAACGGAAAATGCCGGCCGGTAATCATCCTCATGGCCCCCGAGCGGTTGAGGATGTCGTGCGGATTCACCCCGGCAGCCTCCACCTTCACCAACACCTCGCCCGGGCCCGCTACGGGCACCGGCACGTCCGCGACGTGAAGCACGTTGGCCCCACCGAATGAGTCGAACTGAACCGCGCGCATAGCGGCGAGTCAACAGTGCCCGTTGTGCGTCGGCCAGAGCAGAAGGTCCTGTGCTCGCGTGTGCCCTCTCGGCAGCGGCAGTCAGCCGACCGGCCTGTTCAGGATCGCTGTGTCGAGGTCGCGGCCGAATTCGGCGGCTTCCACCAACTCGAGGTCGTCCCACGGGAGCGATCTGCCTGAGACGCTTTCGGTCCACGTGGCGAAGGAATTCCGCGGTGACAGCGGGGTGAGTCGGTTCTCGGGCGATTGATCACCGAGCCAATCGACGGCGAAGGCCCGCTCACGTCTGAACCAGGCCAGGTAGTTGCCCGGGATCCCGAACGGCACGACCACGACACCGGCAAAGGCAGTGAGCACGTCGGCCAGGTCGGGGCGGTCCATCGCCAACGCCTCGCTCTCAAAGAACCTCTGGCGCAACGCGTCGAGCCTCTCGAAGAAGAGTCCGATCCTGGCCGCTTCGTCCGATTCGCCGACGACGAATGTCTGGCCGTCGATTCGGACGGCAGCGGCATCCGCCTGGATCAGGCCCGCGATGGTGAGCTCGCCTGCCGCGAGTGACTCCCCGAAGTCCTCCGCTCCGTTCAGTTGCTCAATCAAGCCTTGGCGAAGCTGCCGAATCGATTCCCGACGGGTGAGTTGATCGATCTGCTCCATCGCGCCCCACTGCAGAGCGATTTGACGCGCGAGCATCTCGTAGCCCTGCCGAAGCTCGTACGGAATGTGTTTCACAGAGACGTTGGCACAGGTGATCATGCCGATCAGCTCACTGTTCTGCACCAGCGAGAACGAGATCGTCGACGATTGGCCCATGTTCTTCATGAACTGAATGTGACTCGGAGAGATCCCGCGCAGCTCCGCTCGGCTGAGGTCGATCGGCTCACCGGTGAGGGGATTCTCGGGAGGCACGAGCTTGGCATCGACGGTGTCGGTGCTGACGATGACGCGCGACGTCTTCTTGAGGTAGAGCCGACGGGCCTGAATCGGGATGTCAGAGGCGGGAAAATGCAGGCCCAAAAAAGGCTGGATGCCAGGCGCGCACGATTCAGCGACGACCTCGCCATGCTCATCGGAGTGAAACCGGTAGACCATGACCTGGTCGAATTTGGTGAGATGACGGATCTCCCGCGCGCTCCACTCCAGCAGGTCGTCGACGGTGCCGGCCCGTGACAGGCGGTGAATCGCGGCGTAGATGGTGGTCGCTGAGTGATATTGGCCGGCTGGGTCCCGCGGCTCGAACTCGACGACGCCCACACCGTTCGAGTCGTGGAAGACCGCGTCGAAGGAGCGTTCACCGATGTCGACGGCGACGGGGTTGGCACCGAACCCCTCCCAGCTCAGGATGTCTCGAAACTGGTCGACCGGGCCGGGGCCGACCAGCTCGACCAAGGGCGTTCCCAGCAGTTCATCGACACCGATTCCGAGAATCTCGCCGCAGTTGGAGCTGGCCTGAAGGATGGTGAAGTCTTCCCGTTCGACGGTCAGCAAGGCGCCGTGGGGCTGGATCGCACCGGGCAAGTGGATCTGCTCGAGCACGCATTCATCCAACCGCAGCGCCTCGTCGATCGCGGACTGATCAGAGACCAAGGTCATGGCCCGCTCCCGCTGCTTCCGTCATCACATCCGTACGCATGTGCGTTCCTCCTGGGCGCACGCTAGTCCCGCTCTGGTGGCGAGAACAGGGACTTACGTCCTGTTCGCAGATCCGTGGCATACCGGACGGGACAGGTGCTCTCGGTAGACTGGCGACGCTGGGACAGTTCGAAGGGACAACAGCACAGCATGAGCAACACAACGGGGAGCGTCACGAACCGCGGGGGTGCGGCCGACATCGGGCTGGTCATTCCCGACCTTGGCAACCCCTTCTTTCCCTCTTTGGTCCAAGCGGTCGAGCATGCGGCTCGCGCACGCGGCGTGGGCGTGCTCATCGCCAACACGAACAATGACGCAGAGATCGAGCGCGACGCGTTCCGGATGCTCATCGACCGCCAGGTGGGCGCCATCGTGGTCTCTGCCACGCACACCACCGACAGCGTCGCGACGATCGTGGACGCGGCACGGCTGGTTCCCATCATCCAGATCGATCGAATCGTTGTCGAGTCGCTGCCGTGGGTGCGCGCCGATCAGGCAGCCCCGATCGAGGCAATCGTGAGGCACCTGAAGGGGTCGCGCCGCAGCCATCTCGCCTTCATCGGGCAGCAAACCACCATCCCGACCTCGCGCGATCGCGAACTGACGTTCACCCGGCTGATGGGTGAGTCGTTCGCCGACCAGCCGCTGCGCCTCGTCAAGGAGGCAATGTCGCCCGAGATCGGCCGCGCCGCCGCCCGCGAAATCATGGCCACCTGGCCCGAAACCGACGC
>JBDUBG010000341.1:0-1745 GCA_040004215.1 Pseudolysinimonas sp.
GACCAGGTGAGGTCCCAGGCGCTGCCGCTGGCATCCTGCTCGACCGCCGCGATGATCGGCACGCCGCGGCCTGCCTCGTACTCGCGACGCACGGTGTGGCCGGGACCCTTGGGGGCGACCATGATCACGTCGACGCCTTCAGGCGCCTCGATGTACCCGAAGCGGATGTTGAAGCCGTGCCCGAAGAGCAGCGCGTTGCCTGCCTCCAGGTTGTCTTTCACGTCCGCGGCGTACAGGCCGCGCTGGTGCTGGTCGGGAGCCAGGATGACGATGACGTCGCCCCACTTCGCCGCCTCTGCGGTGCTGAGCACCTCGAAGCCAGCCTCCGTCGCCTTCTGCACCGACTTCGAGTCGGGTTTCAGGCCGATCTTGACCTCGACACCCGAGTCGCGAAGGTTCAGCGCGTGGGCATGGCCCTGTGAGCCGTAGCCGATCACGGCCACCTTCTTGCCCTGGATGATCGACAGGTCGGCGTCCTTGTCGTAGAAGATCTCAGTCATTGCGTTTCTCTTTCTCTGTGAGGTGATCGAGTAGCCGCATCGCGGCATATCGAGATCGGTTTTCGGGGAAAGGCGGTGTCGATACGCCGCGAGCGGCTACTCGACCACCCAGGGTCAGTTCTTGAAGACGCGTTCGGTGATGCTCTTGCCACCGCGTCCGATAGCGAGAAGGCCCGATTGGGCGATCTCTTTGATGCCGTATGGCTCGAGCACGCGCAAAAAGGCCTGCACCTTGCCGCTGTCGCCGGTGACCTCGATCACCAGCGCGTCCGTCGCGACGTCGACGACGCGCGCGCGGAACAGCGTGACGGCCTCGAGAATCTGGCTGCGGTTTGAATTGTCGACCCGCACTTTGATCAGCAGGTGCTCGCGCTGAACCGACTGTGTCGGATCGAGCTCCACAATCTTGATCACGTTGACCAGCTTGTTGAGCTGCTTGGTGACCTGTTCGAGCGGCGCGTCTTCGACATCCACGGCGACCGTGATGCGCGACAGCCCCTCGATTTCGGTCGCGCCGACCGCCAGCGACTCGATGTTGAACCCGCGGCGCGCAAACAGGCCAGCGACGCGAGTCAGCAGGCCCGGCTTGTCTTCGACGAGCAGCGAGAGCACGTGGTGGGTCATCGCTTTACTCCTCTTCCCAGTCGGGGGCATGCTCACGGGCGTACTGCACCAGCGAGTTACTCAGGCCCTGCGGCACCATCGGCCACACCATCGCGTCGCGGCTGACGATGAAGTCAATGACCACCGGGCGGTCGTTGGTCTCGAGGGCGAGCTTGATGGCGGGGTCGATCTCTTCTGGTTTCGTCACCCGGATACCGAGCGCGCCATAGGCGTCAGCCATCTTCACGAAGTCGGGAATCATGCGCGACGGCCCGTCAGAGCCGAGGTGCCCGGTGTTCAGGTCGGTGAAGGAGTGTCGGCCGTCATAGAACAGCGTCTGCCACTGGCGCACCATGCCGAGGCTCGAGTTGTTGATGATGGCGACCTTGATCGGGATGTCGTTGATCGTGCAGGTGGCGAGCTCCTGATTGGTCATCTGGAAGCATCCATCGCCGTCGATCGCCCAGACCACTCGATCGGGCTCAGCCACCTTGGCTCCCATCGCCGCGGGAACCGCGTAGCCCATCGTGCCCGCGCCGCCCGAGTTGAGCCAGGCGTGCGGACGCTCGTACTTGATGAACTGGGCAGCCCACATCTGGTGTTGGCCGACGCCGGCGGCATAGATCGCCTCGGGACCGGTGA
>JBDUBG010000388.1:0-5760 GCA_040004215.1 Pseudolysinimonas sp.
GCCGCGGTGTCGATCATCGGGCACCTGGAACGAGGAAGCGAAAAGCACTTCGAGTTGGGGGTGCGCATGGCAGCCCGCGCCATTTCTGCTGCACTGGGTGGTCGTCACTGACTCGGATCTGTTCCCGCCCAATGGGAAACCCACTCGCATCCTGCCGCGAGGGTTCGACACTGGTGTCAAGGAGACATCGTGGTCGCAGAAATCCGCACGCAGGTCGGTATCGTCGGCGCGGGTCCAGCCGGGTTGCTGCTGTCTCATCTGCTTCACCGCGCGGGAGTGTCGTCGGTCGTCATCGACACGAGGTCGCGCGACGAGATCGAGTCGACCATCAGAGCCGGCATCCTCGAACAGGGGACCGTCGAGGTGCTGTCGGAGTCCGGCGCTTCGGCCCGGGTGCTCACCGATGGGCATCGCCACGAGGGGATCGAGCTGCGGTTCGACGGGGCTGGACACCGTATCGACTTCGCCGATCTCGTCGGCCGTGCCGTGTGGCTGTACCCGCAGCACGAAGTGCTCAAGGACCTGATCGCCGCTCGCCTGGCAGACGGCGGCGAGGTCAAGTTCGGCTGGACGGCGAGCGACGTCGTCGGCGTCGAGAGCGAGAGCCCCACAATCGTGGGAACCCATGACCACGGGACCGCGTTTGAGATCGTCGCCGACTTCGTGGTGGGCAGTGATGGCTCGCACAGCTCGGTGCGGGCTGCCGTCACGGAATCGCAGCCCGGCTACTTTCGTGAATACCCGTTTGCCTGGTTCGGCATATTGTGTGATGCCCCGCCGAGTGCACCCGAACTGATTTACAGCGCCTCTGACGAGGGGTTTGCGTTAGTGAGCCAACGCAGCGACACGGTGCAGCGCATGTACCTGCAGTGCGATCCCGAACTCGATCCCGCATCTCTCAGCGAAGCACAGATCTGGGATTCACTGCAGACACGCCTGGGCGGCGGCCTGATCGAAGGCCCCATCTTCCAGCGCGATGTGCTGCGCTTTCGGAGTTTCGTGGCGCGAGAACTGCAGCGCGGCAACGCCTTCCTGGTGGGTGACGCGGCTCACACCGTGCCGCCCACCGGAGCCAAGGGGATGAACCTGGCAATCGCCGACGTGTTGCTGCTGAACGCAGCGCTGCGCACCCACTACCGCGACGGCAGCCGAGTTCTGCTTGACGGCTATGCAGATGCCGCCAGAGACCGCATCTGGCGCGCGCAGCACTTCTCGTGGTGGATGACCAGCATGCTGCACGCCGTGCCAGAGGAGTCCGAGTTCGATCGTCAGCGGCGGTACGGTGAGTTAACCTCCATCACTCGCTCGCGAGGCGGAAGCCAATACCTCGCAGAGGCGTACACCGGCTGGCCACTCGACGCGGACTGGAGATAACCATGCTGTCGAAGGTGGTGCCCGATCTTCGAGCCGCGCTCGACGGTGTGAGCGACGGCGCGACGATTCTCATCGGTGGTTTTGGTTTGGCGGGGCAACCGCTGCGCCTCATCGACGCCTTGCTCGATCAGGGCGCGAGCGACCTCACGATCGTGAGCAACAACGCGGGCAACGGTGAGACTGGCATCGCCGCCCTTCTGGCGGCAGGCAGGGTTCGCAAGGTGGTGTGCTCGTTCCCTCGTCAGGTCGACAGCCAGGTATTCGATGGCCTCTACCGGGCAGGAGAGCTTGAGCTCGAGGTAGTGCCGCAGGGCAACCTGGCCGAGCGAATCCGGGCTGGCGGCGCAGGCATCGGGGGATTCTTCAGCCCGACCGGCTTTGGCACCCTGCTGGCGGAGGGCAAAGAGACCCGCGAGATTGACGGGCGCATGTACGTGCTCGAGTCTCCGATTCGCGGTGATGTCGCTCTGATCGGGGGCTATCTCGGCGATCGACTCGGCAACGTGGTCTATCGCAAGACCAGCCGCAACTTCAATCCGGTCATGGCATCCGCTGCGGCGTTGACCATCGTTCAGGTCGACCGCGTCGTCGACGTCGGCGCTCTCGACCCCGAGTCAGTGGTCACTCCCGGGATCTACGTCGATCGCGTTGTCGCGGTCGGCGACCGTGAGGCGGTGCGGGCATGAGTCGAGACCGTCGGGCGCTCGCCGCGCGCATCGCGCGAGACATTCCCCCTGGCTCCTACGTGAACCTCGGCATCGGGGCTCCGACGCTGGTCGCCGATCATCTCGATGCCGAGCAGAACGTCACGTTACATACCGAGAACGGCATGTTGGGGATGGGGCCGGCCGCAACCGGGAACGCTATCGATCCGGATCTGATCAACGCAGGCAAGATCCCGGTCACAGAGCTGCCGGGTGCCGCGTACTTTCATCACGCCGACTCGTTCGCGATGATGCGCGGCGGGCATCTCGACGTCTGCGTGCTGGGAGCGTTTCAGGTCTCGACCCGCGGCGACCTCGCCAACTGGCACACCGATGACCCGGATGCGATTCCCGCAGTCGGCGGAGCGATGGACCTGGCGATCGGGGCCAAGGCGGTCTGGGTCATGATGGACTTGCTCACCCGAGACGGGGAATCCAAGCTCCGTGAGGAGTGCAGCTACCCTCTCACCGGGATCGGCTGCATCAGCAGGGTCTATACCGACCGCGCCGTGTTCGCGGTCGGACCTGCCGGTGTGAGAGTTCTTGACCGCTTTGATGACACGCTCGACGAGCTGCGCCGGCTCACCGGGCTCGAACTCGAGGAGTAACAATGCACGTCGACCCGGCCACCCTTCCCGACCTGACGCAACAGCAGGTCTCGCAAGAGATCGCGGACCGTCACGCCGCCGAGAGAGAGCACGCGACCGGCGGGGTCGGCCACCCGCCGCGCAATTTCGCTCCGTACCGAAGTTCGGTGCTGCGGCATCCCACTCACCCGTTGGTGCCCGTGGATCCCGAGACGATCGAACTCGTGTCGCCCGCGTTCGGTCACACCGACGTGGCTGCCGACGAGTCGGACTTGACGATCCAGCACGCTGGCGAGCCGCTGGGCGAACGGATCATCGTGCGCGGCCGCGTGCTCGATGGCGACGGGCGTCCGGTTAGTCGGCAACTCATCGAGGTCTGGCAGGCAAACGCGTCGGGCCGGTATGTGCATAAACGCGATCAGCATCCCGCCCCGTTGGACCCGAACTTCACGGGCGCCGGACGGATGATCACCGGCGACGACGGCTCGTACTCGCTGATCACGATCAAGCCGGGGGCGTATCCCTGGAAGAACCACCGCAACGCCTGGCGGCCCGCCCACATCCACTTCTCACTCTTCGGTTCTGCGTTCACGCAGCGGCTGATCACGCAGATGTATTTTCCGGGCGATCCGCTGTTCGCGCTCGACCCGATCTACCAATCGATCACCGACCCGGCAGCACAGGCCCGTCTGGTGTCCGAATATGACCACGACATCACCGAACCGGAATGGGCTCTCGGCTACCGCTGGGACATCGTTCTGACCGGCCCCCGCTCGACCTGGATGGAACCGGAGGATGCTGACCATGTCTGAGTTCGCTCAAACCCCCTCGCAGACCGTTGGACCGTTCTATGGCTACGCGCTGCCGCTCGAGGGCGGCGACGAGGTAGTGCCGCCGTGGCGCGCTGGCTCGATCCGCGTGCATGGCACTGTCTTTGATGGTGCGGGCGATCCGATTCCCGACGCGATTGTCGAGACCTGGCAGGCTGACCCGAATGGTCGCCGGGTGACCGAGCGGGGCGTTCTCACCCGCGACCCATACGGCTTCAGCGGCTTCGGCCGCATGACCGTCAATGGCGACGGCCACTGGTCGGTCACCACGCTCAAGCCAGGAAGCACGGCTCCGCACGCCGCACCATTCGTGCTGGTGACCGTTTTTGCTCGCGGGCTGCTTCACCACTTGTTCACGCGCATGTACTTCGGCGATGAGGAGGATCTCAACGCGAACGATCCGGTGCTGAGTTCGATTGACGCGTCTCGCCGCTCGACCATGATCGCCCAGCCAGACGGTGAGCGCTCCTATCTGTTCGACATCCGCCTGCAGGGTGAGGGGGAGACCGTGTTCCTCGACTACGGTCTGGGGAATGGATGACTCAGACTGGGGTCTGCTTGAACCGCTGAGCGCGCCGCCGGCCCTGACCTCCGACGATGCCGTGCTGGCAGCCCTTCTGCGGGTTGAGCAGCAGCTCTCGGCTGCATGGAGCGCCGTGGCCGGCGACGTTGAGCCCGACGCAGACGTCTTCGACTCGGCTGGTCTCGACCGACGTGCACTCCAGGCGGGTGTACGCGCCGACGGCGTCGTCGTTCCCGAGCTCGTTCGTCAGTTGCGAGAACGAGCTGGGGAAGACACCCAGTCGGTCCACCGCGGAGCGACAAGTCAAGACATCGTCGACACCGCCATGATGGTCGTCGCGCGCGATGTCATCGCTGCTGCTCGCGCAGAACTGATGACTGCCGGTCACGCTCTCTCGGCATTGGCTGAGCGTCACCGCGCAACGGTGACGATGGCGATCACCCTGGGGCAGGCTGCCGCGCCGAGCACCTACGGCGTCACCCTGGCCGGCTGGCTGGACGGTGTCGTGTCGGCAGTGGACAGACTCGACGCGATCAGCATGCCTGCGCAACTCGGCGGAGCGGTGGGCACCGCCGAGGCCTTCGTTGTCGCCGCTGTGACCGATGCTCCCGAGCGAGTGCGAGCCGAGTTCGCGTCGCGCCTCGGGTTGGCAGATCCCGGCCGCTCCTGGCACACCGAGCGGTCGGCAGTGCTCGGCGTCGCCGCTGCCGGGGCAGCGGTCTGCGCCGCGGCTGGCCGCATCGGGCGTGAGCTGTCGCTGCTCTCGCGCAGCGGCGTCGACGAGGTGACCCTGGCGTCGGCTGGGGGTTCATCGGCGATGCCCCACAAGCGCAATCCGATCGATGCTGTTCTGCTGGTGGGGGCTGGAATCCAAGCCCCGGGTCTGCTAGCCACGGTTCATCAGTCGGCCATCTCGGCCGACTCCCGACCATCGGGCGAGTGGCACGCCGAGTGGGCTGCCCTGCGCGGCCTGCTCCGACTCACCGGGGGAGCATCGTCGGGGTTGGCGGCCGCGCTCGGCGGTCTCGCCATCGACACTGAGGCGATCGAACGCAACTACCGCCGCGCCGCGGCAGACATACCCGGCGCGACAGTAACGGCGGCGACTCGGGAACGCTCGGATCGCATCGTCGACGCAGCGCGCGAGCGCTTCGCACATCTTTCGGAGGTACAGCCATGACCATTCCCCGGCTCGTTGGGTCGCTGTCACCCGCGGCGGCGCAGGCAGGGGCGACTGAGCTTCTCGTGCTCCTGCCGTCGCTCGGTACCTCGTCAGCCATGTGGGACGGGGTAGTGAGTCGGCTTCGCCCTACGCATCAGAACCTGCGCGTGCTGAGCGTCGATTTGCCAGGGCACGGCGTGAGCCCCGTCGCACGCCATCCCTTCTCGATCTCCGAGTTGGCGGCCGCTGTGCTGCAATTGGTCGATGACGTCGGGGGCGGCTCGTTCTGGGTGGCCGGCGTTTCGCTCGGTGGCGTCATCGCGCTCGAGCTGGCTCTGCAGGCTCCGCAGCGAGTACGTGGGTTCGCGATGTTCTCGAGCGGATCCTCGATCGGAACGGCAGAAGGCTGGGCCGCCCGGGTCGAGCAGGTTCGCCGTTCTGGCACCGCGTCGCTGGTCACCGCCAGCGCCGAGCGCTGGTTCGCCGAGGGATTTCTCGCCAACGATCCGCACCAGGCCGGAGCCGCTCAGCTGTCGAAACTGGTCGACGTCGATGACGAGTCGTACGCGCTCGATGTCGA
>JBDUBG010000185.1:0-1727 GCA_040004215.1 Pseudolysinimonas sp.
CAAGGCCGTCATTGAGGACCGTCGGGTGAAGGCAGTGACTCTCACCGGTTCCGAGGCCGCCGGTCGCTCTGTTGCCTCGATCGCCGGCGATCAGATCAAGAAGAGCGTGATGGAGCTCGGCGGCTCCGACCCGTTCATCGTGATGCCGAGCGCCGACCTCGACGCCGCCGCCACCATCGCGGTCAAGGCACGCGTCGCGAACAACGGGCAGTCGTGCATCGCGGCGAAGCGCTTCCTGGTGCACACCCAGGTCTACGACGCATTCGCGCAGCTCTTTGCGGACAAAATGAGCGCGCTCGTTGTCGGAGACCCGATGGACGAGACGACGGATGTCGGCCCGATCGCGACCGAATCCGGCCGCTCGGACCTGGGCGAGTTGGTCGACGACGCGGTCGCGAAGGGCGCGAAAGTGCTGGCCGGCGGTGGCGCAGTTGACGGACCAGGCTGGTTCTACCAGCCGACCCTGTTGAGCGAGCTCACCGACGACATGCGCATCATCATGGAAGAGACCTTCGGGCCGGTGGCTTCCCTCTATCGGGTCGCCGATCGCGCCGAAGCCGTCCGGATCGCGAACCAGACCACCTTCGGGCTCAGCTCGGCAGTGTGGACACAGGATGCCGACGAGGAGGCCGCTTTCATTCGTGACCTCGATGCCGGCGCCGTATTCATCAACGGCATGACCGTCTCGTACCCAGAGCTGCCCTTCGGCGGCATCAAAGATTCGGGCTTCGGTCGCGAACTGGCGGCAGAAGGCATCCGTGAGTTCTGCAACGTGAAGACCGTCTGGAAGGCCTGATAAGCCGCCCTCACTAGGCTCGACGCATGGCTTCCGCCCTCTCGATCACCTCCGCGGTGCCTGACCCGGCGTTGCTTGACTTGCCGTGGAATCTGCCGCTCGAGCTGTGGCCAGACGAGAACATCGCAGCCCTGCCGAAAGGCATCTCGCGACACCTGGTGCGCTTCGCTCACCTCGGCGGCTATGTCATCGCGGTGAAAGAAACTTCTGCCGAACTCGCCAAGCGCGAGTACGACTTGCTGCGCACCCTGCAGCGACTCGACATTCCGTGCGTTGAACCGGTTGCCGTGATCACGAACCGGGCCACTGAGACCGGCCATGAGCTTGCTCCCGCGCTCGTCACCCGTCACCTGCGCTTCTCGCTGCCCTACCGCGCGCTGTACTCTCAGGCGCTTCGGCCCGACACAGCGACCCGTCTGGTCGACGCGCTGGCGGTGCTGCTGGCGCGGCTGCACGTCGTCGGGTTCTTCTGGGGCGACGTGTCGCTGTCGAACACCCTCTTCCGTCGCGACGCCGGTGCATTTGCGGCCTACCTGGTTGATGCCGAGACCGGCCAGCTGCACGAGACGGGCCTCAGCAACGGGCAGCGCGAGCACGACCTCGAAATCGGTCGGATCAACATCGCTGGCGAACTGCTCGACCTGCAGGCGGGCGGACGCCTCGACGACGACGTCGACCCGGTCGAGGTGGCCGACGGGATCGTCGCCGCGTACCGCACCCTCTGGACAGAGCTGACCGAGTCCGAGTCGTTTCCGCAGAAGGAGCGCTGGCGCATCAACCGCCGCGTCGAGCGACTTAACGAGCTCGGCTTCGATATCGAAGAGCTGTCGATCCGCACAGACGACACCGGCACCCAGGTGCGCATCCAGCCCAAGGTGGTGGATGCCGGCCACCACTCCCGCCGCCTCCTGCGCCTCACCGGCCTCGATGC
>JBDUBG010000394.1:0-1726 GCA_040004215.1 Pseudolysinimonas sp.
GATCGAGTATCCGGGTCGATTCGGCCGCGCTGGGTTCCGTGCCGTCAAGGGTGTCGACTTTGAGATTCACGCCGGTGAAGTGCTCGGGCTGGTCGGCGAGAGCGGCTCGGGCAAGACCACGATCGGCCGCGCGATTGCCGGGCTGACCCGTGTCTCCGGCGGCTCGCTGAGCGTGCTGGGCGCTGAGATGAACGGGCTGCGAGAGCGCACCTTCCGGCCTCTTCGCAAGCAGCTGGGGTTTGTGTTCCAAGATCCCGGCACCAGCTTCAACCCGCTCCTGACGATCGCTCAGTGTGTCGCAGAGCCACTGATCGTTCACGGTGTGGCCGACAATCCGGTGGCGGCTCGTCATCGGGTCGACGAGTTGCTCGAAGCTGTTCAGTTGCCGAAGGCATTTGGCGATCGCTACCCGCATGAACTCAGCGGCGGTCAGCGACAGCGGGCATCGCTCGCGCGTGCGCTCGCGCTCAACCCGCCCCTGTTGATCGCCGACGAGCCCACCAGCGCCCTCGACGTGTCCGTGCAGGCGAAGGTGCTCGAACTGTTCGGCGAACTGCAGCAAGAATTCGGCTTCGCGACGCTCTTCATCACCCACGACCTGGCAGTTGTCGACCAGCTCGCGCACCGCGTCGTGGTGCTGCATCTCGGCGAGATCGCCGAGCAGGGTCCGACCGCGCAAGTGCTCGGCAACCCGACGGACGACTACACGAGACGGCTGCTGGCATCGCTGCCCGTGCCCGATCCGGTCGAGCAGGCCGCGCGCCGTACGGCTCGCATGGCGGCTCTGCAGGCCGAGGCGACGCAGGCCGATGCGACGCAGGCCGGGCGGTAACGTCGGTGGCGCATCCCATCAGGAACTCCGGAATCGCTGTCAGGGCAGCGGATCTATCACTGGCATACAAAGACGGCCGCGCTGCGGTCAGCGGGGCGACCTTCGAGATCCCGGTCGGTCGCATTCTTGGTGTTGTTGGCGAGGCAGGCTCTGGCAAGAGCACGCTCGCCCGTGCGGTCGCCGCGCAGACCCTGCCCGGCGAGGGGGAGGCTCCCCACATCACCGGCGGCCTGCTGGACGTGCTGGGTGAAGAGCTGCGCAGCACCAGCTCGCGTCGACTCGACCGGCTTTCGCTGAAGGTCGGCTACCTGCCGCAGGACGGTGGCTCGACCCTCCAACCTCACCTCACCATCGGCGAGAACGTTGCCGACCCGATCTACCAACGCGATCGTCGTTTCGACCGGCTTGAGGCGGGTGCTGCGGTCGCGGCGCTCATCGACGCGGTGCGACTCCCGCTCGCGGTGATGAACAAGTACCCGCACGAACTCAGCCGCGGCCAGCGACAGCGCATCGCGCTAGCGCGGGCGCTCATCCTCGAGCCGACCCTGCTGGTGGCCGACGACCCGACCATGGGTGTCGACGTTCTGGTACGCGGGCGCATCCTGACGGTCATCGCCGATCTGCAGCGCGAGCGAGCTTTCTCGGCTCTCGTGATCGGCCACGATCTGCGTGAGTTGCGCACGATTACCGAGCAGATCGCCGTGATGTATGCCGGGCTGCTGGTGGGCTACGGGCAGGTAGATGAGGTGCTGCGGCGCCCCCTACACCCCTACGTCGAAAGCCTCGCAGCGATGCAATCCTGAGGTCGGGAGCTCGTCCATCGTTTGCTAGGCTGGCATGGCTGTTCGCAGCGATCCTCCATAGCTCAATTGGCAGAGCAATCGGCTGTTAACC
>JBDUBG010000269.1:0-5720 GCA_040004215.1 Pseudolysinimonas sp.
AGAGTCGCGGCTTGCGGCCTGCCCAGCGCACCCGCACTCCCCAGTCGTTGAGCTGGTCGCGGCGGCGGTGCAGCACGTCGCGGTTGAAGCCCATCAGGAATCGCACCTCGTCGGGGCTGCGTGACCAGTTCTCGGTCGAGAAGGCGTAGACGCTCAGGTGCTTGACGCCGATTTGGATGGCACCGGCCACGACATCCAGCAAGGCCGCCTCCCCTGCGCGGTGGCCCTCGATGCGCGTGAGGCCCTGCTTGTTCGCCCAGCGGCCGTTGCCGTCCATGACGATTGCCACGTGGTCCGGGACTGCCGATGGTGGCATGACCGGCGGGTAGAGACCCGTCCAGTCGATGGGGACGAAATCGACAGCATCCTTATGCGTCTTGCCGACTCGCGCCATGCGGCAAGGGTACCGACCCGCGCTGGAGTTCTTCGGAGCCCCGTGATGGTTCGCCGTCAGATGTGACGCGAATGCGCAGTTCCGGGATGCCGAACCCCTCATTTGCGTCAGACCACGACACGAAAAGCGTGGGAGCGACAATCATGCGATCGTGCGGTCCTGGTGCTCGAGCGAGCGGAGCCCGCGCTCCAGATGGAACTGCGTGTATGCGGCGACGACACCGCTGGCCTGCGCCTTGGCGCGTTCATCTGCGGCCTCAGCGGTCTCCCACTCCCCCGCCAGCAGGGACGCCAACAGGTCGAGGGTGGCCGGGTCGAGCCGCGGGGCGCCGTGCGGGGCGACCTCGTCGCTCACCACGCCGCCGAGTTGCACGACGAAGGCGGTGTGTGGCCCCGGGTCTCCGGTGACGGCGCAGTCAACGAAACTCGGCGCCCAACCCGCGATCGACAGCGCGCGCAGAAGGTAGGAGTCGAGTGTCAGGCCTGGAGAATGCTCGCGCTTCGCCAACGAGCGGAGCGCGCCGACCAGAAGCAGATAGTGCTGGATGCCCGCCTCGTGATCGCTCAACCGGTCGGCCGCCTCGACCATCGCGTTCGCCGCGGTGAAGCTCGGGTAGTCGCCGACGATGTCGGCCCCGTACGAGCCGAGGCTCTCGGCCTGCTGCACGATGTCGAGCGAGCGGCCGATGTAGAACAGGCCATCCACGACCATAAACGGCTCGAGCCGGGCGCCGAAGCGAGACCCTGTGCGCCGAACACCCTTGGCGACGGCGCGGATCTTGCCGTGCTGCTTGCTCAGCATCGTCACGATACGGTCGGCTTCACCCAGCTTGTGGGTGCGCAGCACGACGGCTTCGTCACGGTAAGTGGGCACCTGTTGATTATCCCCGCCGCCACTGTCTGGGGTGGGGACGTTGAGCCTGGCAAACTGGTTCGGTGGCGGACTACATCTGGCGAGGGCTCGAGTACGACGGGCTCGAGCGACTGCGCGTGGACGAGGGCGGCATGGTTCGCGCGTCATCCATCATCGATTCCGCCCGCGGGCGTTACAGCTACGAGATCGTCTGCGAGAGCGACTGGACATTCCGGCAACTGCGACTGGAGGCCGCGGCCGACGAACGCACCCTGCTGATCACCTTCGACGGCCGCGGCGGCTGGGAGGTCGATGGCGTGCCTCGGACCGATCTCACCGATGCGATCGACATCGACCTGGCGATCACGCCGTTCACGAACACGCTGCCGATCCGACGGCTGGATCTCGCCATCGGCGACGAGGGTGACGTCACCGCCGCGTACGTGTCGTTCCCCGACCTCGAAGTCACCGTTGATGAACAGCGCTACACGCGGCTTGACGAGGACGTATATCTGTACGAATCGCTCGACAGCGATTTCAGCCGCGAGATCACGGTCGACTTCGACGGGATCGTGGTCGAATATCCCGGGCTGTTCGAGCGTTTGTGAGCGCCGCACTTGTCGCCGACGGCATTCAGTCGGTCAGCATCCCGCTCTGGGCCAACCTGCTCGCCGTCGGGATCGGCAGCCTGCAAGGCGCGCTGTTCGCCGCGCAGTTCCGTGACCGGCGACTCGACCTACTCGGGGTCGCGATCATCGGCATCGCGACCGGCTTTGGGGGTGGAATCTTGCGCGACATCCTGCTGAACGAAGTGCCCAGGGCTCTGCTGAGCAACTGGTACCTGCCCGTCGCCACGGCGAGCGCGCTGATCGGGATGCTGCTGCAACGGATCTTCACCCGCATCCAACCTCTCATCACCGCCCTCGACGCCCTCACCATCGGCATCTTCGGCGCGATCGGAACCACCTCGGCTCTTGCTGCGGGGCTGCCGGCGATCCCGGCCATCTTCGTCGGCGCTATCTCGGCTGTCGGCGGGTCGATCCTGCGAGACCTGCTGCTCAGCGTGCCGATCGCGCTGATGCAGGTGGGGTCGCTCTACGCGGTCGCGGCTCTGCTCGGCGCGGTAGTTCTCGTCATCTTCGTGGCGATCGGAGCTCCTGCCCTTGTCGCAGCGATCGCCGGGGTCGCGGTCACCTTCGCCGTGCGGGTGCTCGCGGTGCTCTTCGACTGGACACTGCCCGAGCAGAGGCCGCTGCGACGCGGTAGCCGAGGCCGTCCCGGCACTGCCGCCTGAGCAGCCTCGGTTGACGTCATCGGCGATTTCGGGCTCAGCCAACCAAGGTACGGGCAGCGACCAAGCGAGCAACTGTCCACACCACGATGACGCTTGCCAGGATCGTCGTCACCAAGCCGAGGCCCGAGTATCCGACGGCACCGAGCACCAGTCCGGCCGACGCACCGCACAGCGCACCGGCGGCATTCATCGAGAGGTCGGAGAAGCCTTGCAACGCGGCCCGGTCGGTGGTCGAGACCGCCTCTGCGATGAGAGCGGAGCCCGCGACGACCGATGCCGACCAGCCCAGACCGAGCAGAATCAGCCCCACAACCAGTGCGGTGCGGGAGTCGGACGCCCGCCAGAAGATCCCCAACGCTGTCAACAACATGGTCTGACCGACGAGCACCACCGGAACACGTCCGACCCGATCGGCAAGCCAGCCGAAGACGGGCGAAAGGGCATACATCCCGGCCACGTGCAGGCTGATTGTCAGCCCCACGATCGTGAGCGTCGCCCCGTGCATTCTGAGTTGAACCGGCGCCATTGACATGAGCGCCACCATCGTGCCGTGGCTCAAGGCGACCACGGCAACCGCGTAGCGAGCTGAACGGTTGCTGCGCAAGATCGCCAAACCACCTCGGGGGCGGGATGCGGTGGTGTTCCCCCTCTGCGCGGCCAGCGCGGTGAGGAGGGGGTCGGGTCGGAGCCCGACGGTATAGACCACAGAAGCACCGATCGTCGCGAGCAGCGAGAACACGAACGCGCCGGTCATGGGCGGCAGGCCGAGGGCGTGACCCACCACCTCTCCGGGACCGAACAGATTCGGGCCGAGCACCGCGCCGATCGTCGTCGACCAGATCACTATTGAGAGGTCACGAGCTCGAGACTGCGTGCCCGCAAGGTCGGTCGCCGCGAACCGCGCTTGCAGATTCGTGGCAGATCCCGCGCCGAGCAGCATGAGCGCGAGAAGCAGAAGCGGAAAGGAATGCACGGCTGCCGCGGTGATCGCGAGAGTCGCCCCGCTCCCCGCCACCAAAGCGCCCGACGCGAGTGAACGCCGACGACCGCGCGACTGTGCAAGACGGGCCAGGGGAACTGCGACGAGCGCAGCACCCAGAGTGCTCATCGTGGCGGCCATGCCCGACCAGGCGTTAGATCCTGACAACTGGGCTGCGAGCAGGGCACCGAGCGACAGCGTGGCTCCCATGCCGATGCCGCCCAGGATCTGGCCCGCGATCAGCACGCCGATGACCTTGCGCTGCAGGGGGGCGCGCGCGCGGGTATCGGAGGCCGCGGCCAGGTGCTCGACAGTCGAGTTATTGGGGGTGATCGCTCCCGGCTCAGGCGGCGGAGCCACCTACGCGCCGACCAGTTCTCGGTTCCCCGCCTCGGTGCGCACCGCACGGTTGACCGCGGACACGACAGCCTTCAGGGATGCGGTTGAGATGTCGCCATCGATCCCCACGCCCCAGAGGCGCTTGTCTCCCACCTGCAACTCGACGTAGGCGGCCGCAAGCGCGTCGCCCCCCTCTGAGAGAGTGTGTTCGACGTAGTCGTAGAGCTTGATCTCGTGCCCTTGCTCGGCCATCACCTGCAGGAACGCAGCGATCGGCCCGTTGCCTGCCGTGCGCGCCTCCTCGACCTCGTCGCCGACGCGCAGTTGCACGTCGAGTGAGACGGAGCCAGACATGTCGCTTGCCGTGCGGGTGGAGACCAGCTCGTAGCGCCCCCATTTGTCTTCTGGACGGGAGGCTGGGGCCGGCAGATATTCGTCTTGGAAGACCACCCAGATCTGCTCACTCGTCACCTCGCCGCCCTCGGCGTCCGTCTTGGACTGCACAACGCTCGAGAACTCGATCTGCAGTCGCCGAGGAAGGTCGAGCGCGTGGTCAGCCTTGAGTAGATAGGCAACTCCCCCCTTGCCGGACTGGGAGTTAACGCGCACCACTGCCTCGTAGCCACGGCCCAGATCTTTCGGGTCGACGGGCAGGTACGGCACTGCCCATTCCAACTCGGAGACCGGGACGCCACGGCGTGCGGCGTCGGCATCCATCGACTCGAAGCCCTTCTTAATGGCATCTTGGTGGCTGCCGCTGAAGGCCGTGTAAACCAGGTCGCCGGCCCACGGAGAGCGCTCGTGCACCCGCAACTGGTTGCAGTACTCGGCCGTCTTGCGCACCTCGTCGAGGTCGCTGAAGTCGATCTGCGGGTCGATGCCCTGGGTGAACAGGTTGATGCCCAACGCGACCAGGTCGACGTTGCCGGTGCGCTCGCCGTTGCCGAACAAGCAGCCCTCGATGCGGTCGGCTCCGGCCTGATAGCCCAACTCGGCCGCCGCGATCGCGGTGCCGCGGTCATTGTGCGGATGCAGGCTGACGATGACGTTCTCGCGATGGTTCAGGTGTCGCGACATCCACTCGATCGAGTCGGCGTAGACGTTCGGTGTCGCCATCTCGACGGTGGACGGCAGGTTGATGATGACCTTTCGCTCCGGCGTCGGCGTGAAGATTTCGAGCACCTGGTTGCAGACATCGGCAGCGAACTCGAGCTCGGTTCCGGTGTAGCTCTCGGGAGAGTACTCGTAGTACACCGTCGTTCCGGGCACGGTCTCTTCGTACTGCTTGCACCAGCGCGCGCCCTGCAGCGCGATGTCGATGATGCCCTGCTTGTCGGTGCGGAACACCACATCTCGCTGCAAAATGCTCGTCGAGTTGTAGAGGTGCACGATCGCCTGCTTGGCGCCCTTGATCGACTCGAAGGTGCGGGCGATCAGTTCTTCGCGGGCCTGGGTGAGCACCTGGATGACCACGTCATCCGGGATCATTCCCTCGTCGATCAGCATGCGCACGAAGTCGAAGTCGGTCTGGCTGGCCGAGGGGAAGCCCACCTCGATCTGCTTGTAGCCCATGCGAACGAGCAGTTCGAACATCACGCGCTTGCGCTCGGGGCTCATCGGGTCGATGAGCGCCTGGTTACCGTCACGCAGATCGACGGCGCACCACATGGGCGCGGCGGTGATGACCTTCGACGGCCACGTGCGGTCGGCCAGGTCGGTCGGAAACTGCTTGGAATACGAGCGGTAGCGATGCGTCGGCATCCCGGAGGGTTGCTGGGTGTTCTTCATGGTCTCTGGCTTCTTCTCTTCTTGTCGTTCAAGGAGTGTCAGGCAACGACGAAACTCCGCGACGAGAGGGCCTG
>JBDUBG010000283.1:0-5719 GCA_040004215.1 Pseudolysinimonas sp.
CGTCGCGGAGTGCGACGTTGGTGAAGATCGTGTTGCCCCACATGGTCTCGACCGCTGTGGCGTTAGTTGAGCGGCTTGTTCCCGGAGCAACGCCGAAGAAGCCAGCCTCCGGGTTGATGGCGCGCAGCTTGCCGTCGGCTCCGGGGGCCAACCAGGCGATGTCGTCGCCGATGGTCTCGACGTTCCAGCCCGGGATTGAGGGCCGCAGCATCGCAAAGTTGGTCTTGCCGCATGCGCTCGGGAACGCCGCAGCCACGTGGAAGACGCGACCCCGCGGGTTGGTGACCTTCAGCAGCAGCATGTGCTCGGCCAGCCAGCCCTCGTCGCGGGCAATCACGCTCGCGATGCGCAGAGCGAACGCCTTCTTAGCGAGGATGGCGTTGCCGCCATATGCGGAACCGAACGACCAGATCTCGCGCGACTCGGGAAAGTGAGTGATGTACTTCGTCGAGTTGCACGGCCACGGGACATCCTGCTCGCCGGCGGCCAGTGGGGCGCCGACGGTGTGCGCGGCGGGAACCCAGTCGACGCCGGGACGGATCTGCTCGAGCGCCGCCGTCCCCATCCGGGTCATGATGCCCATGCTGACCACGACGTATGGCGAGTCGGTGACCTGAACGCCATAGCGTGACAGCGGGCTCCCGATCGGGCCCATCGAAAACGGAACGACGTACATGGTGCGACCGCGCATGGCGCCGGCGAACAGTCCGTTCAGCGTCTTGTGCATCTCGACCGGGTCTGCCCAGTGATTGCTGGGACCGGCGTCGCTTTCCTTCTCGCTGCAGATGAAGGTGCGCGACTCAACTCGAGCTACGTCGTCGGGGTTGCTGCGCGCGAGGAAGCTGTACGGCCGGTGCTCCGGGTTGAGTTG
The DNA here is from genome assembly GCA_040004215.1 of Pseudolysinimonas sp. Classification (GTDB taxonomy): domain Bacteria; phylum Actinomycetota; class Actinomycetes; order Actinomycetales; family Microbacteriaceae; genus Lysinimonas. The sequence goes on from JBDUBG010000283.1 coordinate 872, forward strand.
GATGATGGTGCCGGCGTCGACCAAGCGGCGCAGCAGCTCGTCTTGCTCGGCGCGCGATCCGTTGATCCAGACCACGGCATCCGGGGTGGTCAGGGCAGCCATTTGGTCGACCCAGGCGACAACGCGGGGGTCGGCATTCTGTGGAGTCACCTGCTGGCGAAAGCTGGACAGTCCGGCAGCACTGTCGGGGGCTGACTCGTGGTTCGTGCGAGGTTGGGCGGTCAAAGTCATGATTCCCTCCATCCTGATCCAGAAGAATCTCGATGAGTTCTACTCTGCGCCTGATTTGTGAGCAGATATAGCGATTTGGGGTGGAAAAAACGCTCGTTCTTTCCGTATGCTGTATTTTATGAACGATCTTGCAACTCTTGGTCAGAGGATGAGACACTTCCGCACCGCGGCTGGCTTGACCCTTGACCAGCTGGGCTCTGACGTCGGGATTGCGGCCAGCCAGTTGTCGCTGATGGAGAACGGTAAACGCGAACCTCGACTCTCGCTGCTGGGCGGAATCGCTGAACGTCTCGGCATCCCGGTCTCAGAACTGCTCGACTCTGCGGCACCCAGCGAGCGCGCTGGCCTTGAGATCGAGCTCGACCGCGTGCAGTCCAGCCCCGTGTATGCAGAGCTCGGGCTGCCGGTTCTGCGGGCAGGCAAGAGCATGTCGGATGACGCGCTCCGCACCATCGTGGGCCTGCACCGCGAACTCGCCCGCCGCGCCCGTGAGGCGATCGCCACCCCCGAGGAGGCCCGCCGCGCCAATACCGAGTTGCGCGCCCTCATGCGCACCCGTGACAACCACCTGCCCGACATCGAAGATCTCGCCCAGCGCGAGGTCGACGCCGTCGGTCATGTCTCAGGTGCCCTGACCCATCGCAGTGTTGGCCGCATGGCCGAGCGCCTCGGATTCGAGTTGGTCTATGTGTCAGACCTGCCGCACTCTGCTCGCTCGGTGACCGATTTCGCCAACGGGCGGATCTACCTGCCGCCGGCATCCATCCCGGGAGGGCACGGACTGCGGTCGATGGCGCTGCAGGCGATCGCGCACCGGTTGCTTGAGCACACCGCACCCGAGAGCTACGCCGATTTCTTGCAGCAGCGGCTGCAGATCAACTATTTCGCCGCGGCCGCACTGATGCCGCGCACGCAGTCTGTTGAGTTCTTGTCTGCGGCGAAAGACGATCGCAACATCGCGGTCGAAGACTTCCGCGATGCGTTCGGTGTCACCCACGAGGCGGCTGCCCTCCGCTTCACCAACCTGGCCACCGCACACCTCGGCATCACCACGCACTTCTTGCGGGTCGACGGCGACGGCAGCATCGGCAAGGCATACGAGAACGACGGCCTGCCGCTGCCGGTCGACCTCACCGGCTCGATCGAGGGCGAAATCGTGTGCCGCAACTGGAGCGCTCGGCAGGCGTTCGCGCGCACCAACCGCACCACCGAGTTCTACCAGTACACCGACACTCCGCAGGGCACCTTCTTCGAGTCGACTCAGATCGGCACAGGTGCCAATGACGAGTTCTCGATCACCATCGGCGTGCCGTTCGCGCACTCCAAATGGTTCAGAGGGCGCGAGACAACGCGACGCGAGACGTCACGGTGCCCGGATGCCTCGTGCTGCCGCCGCCCTCCCACCGAGCTTGCCGACCACTGGGCCGGCCGCGCGTGGACGAGCGCCAAGGTGCACGCGCACATCTTCTCGCCGCTCCCCTCGGGAACGTTCCCCGGTGTGGACGACCGCGAGCTGTACGAGTTCTTAGAGACGCACTCCGCTAGTTAGTGCGCCGCCGCTCCTGCGGCGCACGGCGCGAGTGCGCCGTACACGCCGCCGCATTCGCTGGTTTGGTTGTCCTAGCGAGCGGCGCCCTTGAGCGTTCCGGTGGTCTTCACGCCGTCGTCGTAGATGGTGCAGAGAATCTCACGGTCTCCGTTCGCCCAGCTGTCTGAGGTCGGAAAGTAGTACGAGATCTTCAGGTCGGAGTCGTTGTAGCTGATTCCCGCGAACGCGGCGAACGCGGCGGCACAGCCCTCGTCGGCCTGAGCCTTGACGGCGTCCTCGCCGGGGAACTTGCCCTCCTTCATCAGGACGCTCTTGAACGCCTCTGAGTCGTGCGGTTTGCTACACGGGACGATCGGCGCGGTGGTCACTGTCCCCGTTGCCGTGGCGTCATTGAGGCAATCGCCGACCTTAATGCTGAACACGTCGGCGTTGTCGTTCGCGGCGGTGGGAGTGCCGCTGGGGTCACGTTGGGTGGTGTTGGTGATCTGGTTGAGCAGACTGCAGCCCGAGAGCAGCAGAGCGGCAGTGGCGATGGTGGCGACCGCGATGGTGCGCGCCAAGAGGCGGGAGGTGGTCGTCGACGGCATGGCGTTGTCTCTCTCGATTCGGGTGCGCGTTAACCCTAGACGGTCGGATTAGCTCCCTGAGAGCAGGGCCACGACGCGATCGTGCAACAGACCATTGCTCACCAGGATGCTGTCATCGCCGAGCGGATCTGTGCCGCCGACGGTCGTCACCCGTCCCCCCGCCTCGCGCACAACGGGGACCAGCGCGGCGATGTCCCAGGGCTTCAGGTCGAACTCGCCCGCGACATCCACTGCGCCCTCAGCCACCAGCATGTATGCCCAGAGATCGCCGTACGCCCGAGTGCGACCGACCGCGCGGCTGAGACGCACCAGGTCATCGACGCGTCCGGCTCCGTCCCATCCCTTCAGGCTGTTGTAGCTGAGCGATGCGTCTGCCAGCTCGTCGGTGCCACTCACCGCGAGGCGGCGCGGTTCGCCGCCGTCCTGCTGGAGCCAGGCACCGTGACCGGTGGCACCCCACCAGCGGCGGCCGAGAGCAGGTGCGCTCACCACGCCGAGTTGCGGGACGCCGTCGATGACAAGTGCGAGCAGCAGTCCCCAGATCGGCACTCCGCGCACGAAATTCGAGGTTCCATCGATCGGGTCGACGATCCACTGGCGGTTCGACTCACCCGTCACACCGAACTCTTCGCCAAACACCGAGTCGTGCGGCCGAGCGGATGCCAGGTGATTGCGGATCATCTGCTCGACCCGCTTGTCGGCGTCGGTCACCTGACTGCGATCTGGCTTGAGTTGCACGTCGAGATCTTGCGCACGGTAGCGCTCGATCGCGATCAGGTCGGCCTCGCCTGCCAGCGTGAGAGCGACTGCCAGGTCGTCGGCGAGGGTGGACAAATCGGGAGTGTCGGTCACGCCTTCAGGCTATCGAGAAGGCGTTGCAACGAGTCGACACGCTCGGCCGGCAACCGACCCTCGGCGACCGCTTCGTTCAGCGCGCAGTCTGGGGCGTCTGGCAAATGGGTGCAGCCGCGTGGGCAGCCGTCAGAAACGGCGAGCAGATCAGAGAACGACTTCAGGATGTTGTTCGTGTTTACATGCCCCAGGCCGAACGACCGCACACCGGGGGTGTCGATGATCCATCCGCCGGTCGGCACCCGCAGCGACACCGTCGACGACGAGGTGTGGCGGCCGCGGCCGGTCACCGAGTTGACGACGCCGACGGCGCGATCCGTCCCGGGAACGAGAGCGTTGACCAGCGTCGACTTGCCGACGCCAGAGTGCCCCACCGCGACCGTGGTGTGTCCCGCCAGAGCGGGCGCGAGCTCATCAAGCACCCTGCCCTCGACGCCCTGTGCGCCCTGTGCGCTGCGGAACACCGGGATGTCGAGCCCGGCGAAGTTCGCCAGAAACTCGTCAGGGTCGCGCAAATCGACCTTCGTGATGACCATCAGCGGAGCGATCCCCGCGTCGTACGCCGCCACCAGGTAGCGATCGACGAGACGTGGTCGTGGCTCAGGATCGGCTGCCGCCACCACGATCATCAGCTGGTCGGCGTTCGCGACGATGATGCGCTCGACCTCATCCGAGTCGTCGGCGCTGCGACGCAGCAGGGTGCTGCGGGGGCGGATCCGCACGATGCGTGCCAGTGATCCGTCGTCGCCGGTGGTGTCGCCGACCAGGTCGACCCGGTCTCCGGTCACGATCGCCTGGTCGCGCAATTCGCGCGCTCGAGTGGTGGTCAGCACGCGCTCGGCAGGGTGGTCTTCGTCGGCGAGCACCGTGTAGCGGCCGCGGTCAACCGACAGCACGCGACCCACAATGGAGTCGTCGTGGTCGGGGCGAGTCTTGGTGCGTGGCCGATTGCCCTTCGGGTTCGGACGGATGTGGACGTCTGACTCGTCCCAGTCGCCGAACTCTTCGTCGGGGCCGTCACCGTCGCTCAGCCAGCTCATGTGAGCCAGCCCACCTAGAGAGCCAGCCAGTTGATGGGTGCGACGCTCGCGGCGGCGGGGCCGCGCAGCAGCTCGTCCCACAGCTCCGGAAACTCGGGGAGCGTCTTCGCGGTGCTGCCGATGTCATCCACTTCGACGCCTGACACAACGAGACCGATGAGAGCGCCGCTGGTGGCGATTCGGTGGTCTTCGTAGGCGAGCCATGGACCGCCGTGGAGGGGAGCGGGCTCGATCGCCAGGCCACCGCCTTCCGCGCCGTCCAACTCGATGACCGAGCCGCCGAGCCGCTCGATGTTCGCACGCAGGGCAGCGAGGCGGTCAGTTTCGTGACCGCGTAGGTGGCCGATCCCGGTGAGCCGACTGGGGCCGGATGCCAGCGCTGCGAGCGCCGCGAATGTCGGTGCGAGTTCACCAGCCTCAGACAAGTCAAGCGTGACGCCCGGCAGGGCGGCGCCCCCACGGAGGCCCAGCCCGCCGTCGACCGTCAGTGAGTGACCGTCGCGGCGCACGACCGCGCCGAAGCGGGGGAGCAACTGTTCGAGCTGCGCGCCGACCTGGGTGGTGGCATCCGGCCAGCCTTCGATGGTGA
>JBDUBG010000466.1:0-5716 GCA_040004215.1 Pseudolysinimonas sp.
CCAGCGCCGTGATCAGTCGACTGGTCGGACTCGATGCGGATGTCGTTGACGACGAACTCTTCGCCCGGGTCTCGGCGATCACGGGCTTCGTCTCGCTCGCGCGGCCGCGCCTCACGCCGCGACAACTACATGCCGCTCGCGGCATTCTCGCGGAGCTCGGCGAGCATGCCGTCCGCGCGTACCGCGGTGACGAGTCGACTGTGCCCGGGCGCATGCGAGCGCTCGGCCTCGACGAACGCGAGGCGATGGGTGCCGTCGGGGCGTTCGTGCTGACGGGCACCGAGACGATCGTGTCGTTTGTCCCGCGGCTCGCGGCGATTCTGATCGACAGCGGCTGGTTGCCGCGGCTGGCCGATGATCGCGCGCTCGTCGATGCCGCGATCGCCGAGGCGCTGCGCGTCACGACGCCATCGCCGGTGATGCTGCGCTCGACGGTGTCGGCCGGCACGATCGGCCGCGTCACCGTTCGGCCGGGCGACCGCATTGTGCTCGCAACGTTCGCCGCGAACCGGGCCCTCGGCGAGTTCGACCCCGAGAGGAATCCGGCGGCACAGCTCAAGCAACTGTGGTTCGGTGCTGGTGTGCACTACTGCCTGGGGGCTCCGCTGGCGATGGCGCAGATCCGGGTCACGCTCGACCTGCTGCTGGCGCGGCCGGGTGTGGGCGTGGTGAGCCGGGTGCCGGCGCGCGGGGTACTCATTCCGTCGTACGCGTCGCTCGTGCTGCGGGTGCCTCGGTCGCCGCACACGGATTGCGTGGTTCGTCCATCAGCAGTGGACGAGACCCCCGATTCGTGGGTGGGGACCGCGCGGTGACCGACCTCGTGGCGGCGGTCCTCGCGAGTTGTGACCGGCATCCGGATGCTGATGCCCTCACATTCGGGCGGGCGACGCTGACGTACGGCGAGCTCGGGCGTCGCATCCGCGCCACCGCCGCGTCGCTCGGCCGCGAGGGCATGCAGCTGGGTGACCGCGTGCTGTTCTCGGTGCGACCTGGTCCCGATGCCGTGGTGCTCGCCCTCGGTATCGTCGAGGCGGGCGGCACGGTGGTGTTCGCCGATCCGGGTGCCGGGGAGTCGCTGTTCCGCGCCCGCGCCGCCCTCGCGGCGCCGCGGTGGGTCGCCGCCGAATCACTGCTCTACCTGGCGTCGAGCGGCCCGTTCCGGGGGCTGGCCAGACGCCGCGGGCTCGAGCTGGCGCCCTACGCACGGCTGGTGCCCGAAGCACGGCACCTGCGCACTGGGCGGTGGCTGCCGGGGGTGCCACGCGGGTCTCTGTCGGTCGCGGGGTTGGCGTCTGGGGAAGCTCTCGCCACGCGGGGGGATACCGCAGACCAGGACGCCTTGGTCATCTTCACCAGCGGCACCACCGACGCCCCGAAGGCTGTCGTGCACTCGCGTCTCTCGCTCGGCGCCGGCCTCGCCGACTTCGCCGCAGGAGTCGGGCTATGCGCGGGCCAGCGGCTGCTCACCGACCAGCTGATGGTCGGCGTGCCGGCGCTGATCGCCGGCGCACACTGGACAATGCCACCGACGGGCGCCAACCCGGGCGCGCGTCCCGAGCACTATCTCGCACTGTTGCCAGACGCTGAGGTGCTGTTCGCTGTTCCGGCGGCACTCGACGCGATCCTGCGCGCGCTCGACGCGCGCCCTGAGCTCGCGCCGACCCAGCTGCAGACGATCATCCTGGGTGGGGCACCGGTGTTGCGGCCGCTGCTGCGGCGCATCGCGACGCGGTTTCCGGATGCCGCCATTCGCGCCGTGTACGGCATGACCGAGATCCTGCCGGTGGCGATCGCCGACGGGCGGGCCAAGCTCGACGCCCCCGCGTCGGATGGCGACCAGGTCGGCACGCTCGTCCCGAGTGTTCGCGCCCGCCTGCTCGACGGTGAACTGCTGCTGAGCGGGCCGGGGCTGGCTCGCGGCTACCTGGCCGAGCTGCCGGAGCATCCGCTCACCGAGCTCGCGACCGGCGACCTGGCCCGCCTCGACGGCGATGCTCTCACCCTGCTCGGCCGTCGCAAAGACATGTTGATCCGGGGCACGCAGAACGTGTACCCGGGTCTGTACGAGCCGATCATCGCCGGCCTGCCCGGAGTGAGTGACGCGGCGATGGTGGGGGTTGCCGATGAGATCGGCGATGATCGCGTGGTCGTGGTGGTGGTGCCCGTAAAGGATGGCCCGGCGAGCCCGAGTGCCGAGCATCCGGTTGCCCGCGCCGTGGCGCGCGCGCTTCCCGGCCTGATCGACGCGGGGGCACTGCCTGATGCAGTGCTTGCCGTTTCCGAGCTGCCTCGCGCCGGCCGCAGCCGCAAGCTTGATCGCGCTGCCCTCACCGAGCAGGTGCGTGCTGCGCTTGCCGCGAATCCCGGGCAGAGCCGATGAGGGTCGCGGTCACCGGCGCGTCGGGTTTCATCGGGGGAGCGGTGGCTACCGCGCTCGCCGACGCCGACCACGAGGTGGTGGGGTTCGGGCGTCGGGCTGACGGGTGGTCGCATCCGGCTGCCAGCTATCGCGTCTGGGACATCACGAGCGGACCGCTGCGCGGCGACCGTGACTTCGACGCGGTGGTGCACGCGGCGGCCCTGGCCGACGACTGGGCGCTCATCGCCGAGGCACTGCGGGTCAACCGCGATGGCACACGGCATGTGGTGCGCAGCTTCTCGTCGGCTCGGATCGTTCACCTGTCGACCTCGAGCGTGTACGACGCCTTCACCCCGACGATCGAGGCGAGCGAGTCGGTGCCGGTCGCGCGGCGCTTTCTCAGTAGCTACTCGGCGTCGAAGACCGTGGCAGAGCTCGAACTCGCCGGGGTGGATGCCGCGATCCTCAGGCCTCACGCCGTCTACGGCCCCGGCGACACCACCCTGTTGCCGCGCCTGCTGGCGGCGGTCCGCCGCGGACGCCTGGTGCTGCCGGCGGGAGCCGAGGTGCTGCACAGTCTCACCCACATCGACAACCTGGTGCTCGGCGTCCGGCGTGCGCTCGACCCGGCCAGCCCACCCGGCACCTACAACATCGCCGATGACACCCCGGTTTCGTTGGCGGGTGTGGTCCGCGAGTTCCTGGAACGCCGCGGGGTGCCCGCCCGCCTCGTGGCACTGCCGTACGGCGCTGCGTTCACGCTGGCTGGCGCACTCGAGCGCACGGCGCGTGTCACGGGTCGCCGCCCCCGCCTGACGCGCTACGCGGTGAGCCAGCTCGGGCTTGAGCGCACCCTCGACCTCACCGCCGCGCGCGAGAAGCTCGCCTACCGGCCGATCCCAACAACGTTGGCGGGTGCCGAGACCTGGTGATGTCGCCGGTTGAGGTGATGTAGCTGGTTGAGTAGCCGCAAAGCGGCGTATCGAAACCCCCCGCGCTGCAGCCGGTTTCGAGACGCGCCTTCGGCGCTCCTCAACCACCTAGGTCTTGCGCACCACCAGCGACGCGTATGCCGGGATCAGCACCTTGCGACCGTATTCGCGCGACACGATCTCGAACGGCCGCCCGTCGCCGAGCAGCAGCTCGATGACCGCTTCGAGTTCTGCGCGCGCCAACGGGCCGCCCAGGCACAGGTGTCGCCCGGCGCCGAACCAGAGCTGACGGTTCTGTGGCAGGTATGGCCGGTCGATCCGGAATTCGCCTGCCAGGTTGTTCGCGGTCCAGGTGAGCACGACGACGCGCTCGCCGGCCTTGAGTGTGCGTCCGCCGATCTGCAGATCGGCCAGCACCGAGCGACCGATGATCGGTGCCGGGCTGGTGACCCGCAGGGCTTCGCGCACCGCGTCATCCCGATGCTCAGGGGCGGCCAGCAGGCGATGCTGCTCGCCCGAGTCGTAGAGCAGCGCGGCCGTGCGGGCCATGGCCGAGGCAGCGGTCTCGGTGCCGGCCACCATGAGCAGGGTCGACAGACCTTTCGTTTCTTGCACGGTCAGCCCGAGTTCGCGGCAGCGCCCGATCACGGTGTCGGGAGGCGCCGTGTCGAATGCCTCCTCGAAGTGCCCGGTGAGCCGCTCGACGATCTCTCGGGCGCGAGCGATCTTTGCTGGCGGTAGCACCGTATCCGAGGTGGTGCCGAGCGCCGTCGCGGCGAGTTCTTCGCCGGTCGCGAAGATCTCGCGGTACGCGTCGTCGCCCCGCGCTTCATCCACCGGCAGCCCGAGCAGCGTGATCACCATGTGTCCGACCAGCACGCGGCTGAGGTCGGCGAGGTCGAGCTCGTGGCCCGCCTCGAATGAGGCGCGTGCCACCGCCATCCGCTCGCCCCATGCCTTCGTGACGAAGGTCGCGCTCGTCTTTGCGGTGAACAGCTCGCGGCTGCGGGTCCGCAAGTCGTAGTGGCCGGGCCCGTCGAACAGCTCGTAGACCCAGTCGCCCAGGATCTGCGCCCACAGGTGCCCGACGCCACCCTCGCTCAGCAGCGTCAGGTGCTCGGGATCGTTGAGCAGGGCGCGCGCCGTCCGCGGGTCTGCGGTGATCCAGCCCAACTTCGGCACCTTGAGCAGTGGATGCGCGAACTGGCCGAGCCAGTTGAGCACCGGCAGCGCTGGCCTGGCGGCGCGCAGCAGGCGGTGCTCGTGCGCTTTCGCAGAACGGCCGAGCCCGTCGCGGATCAGTGACAGCCGACGCGCGACGACCGGGGGTTCGAAGTCTTCGGCTACCGGCATGGGGCCAGGATAGGGTGCTCGCGTGGACGAGTCGATCGTGAGTTCCGGACCCGCGGATGAGACCGTCGTCGCCCGCCAGCACCGCCTGTTCAGTCGCGGTCGCGACACCAGCCGCATGGAGTACTTCTCAGACGCGGTGTTCGCAATCGCGATGACGCTGCTGGTGCTCGACATTAAGTTGCCGCAGGTCGAGCCGGGCAAGCTCTGGGTCGCGATCGGCGATCTCTGGCCGCAGTTCTTCGCCTACGCCCTGAGCTTTGCCGTGCTCGGCTTGAACTGGATTTTTCACCACCGCAAGTTCCGGGTGATTCGATCGTTCGACGGCGGACTGATGTGGATCAACCTGCTGTTCTTGGCATTCGTGGCAATCCTTCCGTTCCCCACCAGTGTGTTGAGTGAGTACGGAAGCAATGGGCATGCCGGTGTCGTCCTCTACGCGTTCGAGGTGGGCATGCTCGGGGCGCTGCAGACCTGGCTGTGGTGGTACGCGTACCGGCGGGGCCACCTCGATCCCCAGATCACCCCACGGCTCGCGATCTATATCGCTCGTGCGAACTTCGCGCCCACAGTGTTCTTCTGGCTGAGCATCCCGGTGTTCCTCTGGGTCCCCTCGCCGCTGGGCAACTACGCCGGGTACGTCCTGTGGGCGCTGACCTGGCCTCTCGGCTCGATCGTTGACCGCTGGGGAGCGAAGCGGAGGGCGGCGCCTTAGTCGTAGTCGAGGCTGAGTTTGCGCAGCAGACTGCTGAGCCGTTCCCGGTCGACCGCTGACAGCGTCTGAAGCAGCCGCGCCTCGTCGGCGAGGAGTTCGCTGATCGCGTCGTCGACGGCTCGCCGCCCGCGATCGGTCATCACCACGAGCACACCGCGGCCGTCATGCGGGTCGGTGTGGCGCTCGACCAGGCGGCGCTCGACCAGTCGGTCGATGCGGTTCGTCATCGTGCCGCTCGAGACCAGCGTCTGCTGCAGCAGCGCCTTCGGGCTGAGTTGATACGGAGCGCCAGCTCGACGCAACGCGGCCAGCACGTCGAACTCCCACGGCTCCAGGTCGGAGGCTTCGAAGGCCGTG
>JBDUBG010000219.1:0-5707 GCA_040004215.1 Pseudolysinimonas sp.
ACGCCACCCTCCGCCCCCTCGAACCGTGGCAGGCCGAGGAGTTCGCGGCCCACATGGATCGCGCGCGCGAGCACATCCGCCCCTGGGTCGGCCCGAGCTTCGTTACGGATGACGTGGACGGCGCCCGCGCCACCCTCCAGCGCTACGCCGACGCGACCGCCCAAGACGGCCGCCGCATCTTCGGCATCTGGCTGGATGGCCCCGCCGGCCCGACTTTGGTGGGTGGCGTGATGTTCGTCGAGTTCAGCGCCGCCGCGGGCACCTGCGAGATCGGATGCTGGCTCGAGCCATCAGCCGAAGGCCACGGCCTGATCACCGCAGCATGCCGGATGCTGCTCACCTACGCCTTCGAAGAACGCAACCTGCACCGCGCCGAGTGGCGGTGTCGCGCCGACAACGTCCGCAGCTCAGCGGTCGCCGAACGCCTCGGGATGACGCTCGAGGGAGTGTTGCGCGAGGCGTGGAAGGTCGGCGACACCTTCTACGGCAAACAGGTGTGGAGCATCCTGGCGGGGGAGTGGATCCGCCTCGGCCGGTCCTAGACGACCGCCGGTCGAAGGGGTCATCCGTCAACGCGCGCACGCGGCGGAAGCGGGGGAAGCGATGCTGAGCGGATGAGAGCGACCCCGATCAGCGCCACGAGCGCATCCTGCACGAAGATCACGATGAATGCCGGAACGCCGATGAACCCGATCGCGATCAGGACGGGGGTGACGACGAGCAGCTGAAACGCACCCAGGGCCAGCGGCAGGAGCCGCCATGGCATGGCCCATCCCCGCCCCTGCAGGGCGCTGATACCGAACAGGATCAGTCCGATGTCCGCCACCACGACCGCGATGCCATAAACGGCGGTCGCGATGTTGGCGGAGTCCGAATCGCTTGGCGCATCGGCCACCAGTCCGACGATGAGTTCGCCGGGAACGGTCAGGGCCCACCCGACAATTGCGAGCCCACCTCCGAACGAGCGAAGTCGGCCGGGCCGAGCGAGTCCAGACCGAACCATCGCGAGAAGGCCGAATCCCATGAGTAGTTGGGTGATGGCGAAAACGATCTGCCCGGCACGGTAGGCGTCAACCGACTGCGGATAGCTCACCAATCCAGGCGCCCCTGCGGGCGGCGCGAACATGACCACCGCGTTCAACCCGATGGCGACGCTGGCACCGACGATCGCGGCGATGCCAGCGACCACGTCCCGACGGTGCGTCCGCGCCCTCGACAACCCATCGGCGGCGTGAGAGAGGGGGGCTTGATCAACAGTCACGGGGGCTCCTAATGGATGGATTTGACTAGAGGTTGTCACTAGTGGATACCACTAGTCAACCCTCATTCCTCCTAGAATCGAGTTGTGGCAAGCGAGAGCGACACGCGGGAACTCACCGGCCGTCAGCTCCGCGCTGCTGAGACGCGTCGGCGAATGATGAAGTCCGCCAGTTCGGTATTCAGCGCGCAGGGCTATGCAAAGTCGACGATGGATGCGATCGCCGCCGACGCCGGCGTCGCCGTGCAAACCCTCTACTTCACTTTCGGCACCAAAGCTGAGCTGCTCCAAGCCGCGTACGACTTCGCGGTGCTCGGTCCGGATTCGGTTCCGCCACATCTCACCGAGTGGTGGCGTGCCGCCGAGGCCGAACCAGACCTCCACAAGGCGGTCCAGATCATCGTCGCGGGCACGCTCGACGTCTTCGCCCGAGCGGCGCCGCTCGTCTGGGCGGTCCACTCCGACCCGGACGCGCAGCCGGCATACCGAATCAACGAGGATCTGCGTGCGTCCGGGTATTTGACGTTGATCGAGCTGCTCGCCAAGAAGGCACCGCTGCGACCCCCGCTGGATGTGCTCCACGCTCGCGACATCCTCCTCGCCCTGCTCAGTCCCGCGACCTACATCATGCTCACGGCCGAGGCGGGGTGGTCAGCGGTGGAGTATGCGGACTGGGTCGGGGCGGCGATCGCGCGCGAACTGTTCTCCGAGGGGATCGCCGCAGTTGCTCGCAGTGATCGGGGCGGAGGCGCTGTCGTAGCGGTTGGCGGGGTGGGCCTGTCGACATAGCCCGTCGAGTAGCGCGCATCTTGGTCGGCGGCGTGATGTTCGTCGAGTTCAGCGCCGCCGCGGGCACCTGCGAGATCGGATGCTGGCTCGAGCCATCAGCCGAAGGCCACGGCCTGATCACCGCAGCATGCCGGATGCTGCTCACCTACGCCTTCGAAGAACGCAACCTGCACCGCGCCGAGTGGCGGTGTCGCGATGCGTTGGTTTCGCGAAGCGCGAGGGATACGGCGGCATGACGATCTTCAATCTGTACGCATTTGCGACAAGAGCCCGAAAGCGATGATTGCGGCGCTAGACCCGGTGGGTCCCGACAACGATCGGGTCCTCGCAGCGATCATTCTCGCGTCGGCAGCCGCGATCTCTTTTGCCAGTTTCTCGAAAGGCTTCGGGTCACGAGTTAGTTCTGGAGAGAACCCGGTGCGGATCGTTCCGTCCTTCCGCTTGGAAATCCGAAACTCCATCCGCGTGTTCGCCGTCAGCTTGGCTTCGGAATCGAGTTTCATATCTACTACCTGGCGTCGTTCTTCAGAATCCAAAGTGAAGATCGCCCGGACCACCGCATCGTTATCACCCGTGGGCGTGTTCCGGTTGGACGCCGAAGCAGACAGCGGTACTTCGGATTGTGTCACCGCCATCGACTGATTCGATGAGTGAGTCTTACGCACCCTCGCCACGTTGGTGTGCGTGGGTGAGCGTGAGATGCCCGCAGGTGCGTTTCGCCCGGCTGGCAAAAACTGAGCCGTACTCCTTGTTGCAGCCGTCCGAATCGACTCGGAAGTCTGAGGTGCCTCAAGCCGGCGACTCCCGCCAAGCCGGACGGCCTCACCATCCCGACGTTGCGTAGTCCTTCAGGAACGTCCCGAACGCGTCCTCCCCAGCTTCCCCTCGCACCACGGGCTCGGACACACGAGCTGCTCCGTCGACGGGGTCGACTGGGGGTGGGCGCCTTCTTCTGCGAGGCGGACTTTCGTGGGTTGGGGGCGCTCATCCGTGATCCAGCCGGTGTCGACCCTGGACATCAGGATGCGGTCAGTCTCGAACATCTCTTGCGCCTGGGCGCGTCAGCATATTGACCGCGGCCTTGGCCATGTTGGCGTGGGGGTGGCCGGGGCCTTTGTATTCGCGGCCGAATCAGAGTCAGGCCGGGCTCAGATTCACTTCATGCGGAGATCGCCTCAGCTTGAGACAGGTCGCGGCGCCGCGCGCCCAGAACCGTGACGGAAGTACACCCGCGCCGACCCGAACCAGAGCAGAACGAGCGTCGCGACATCCAGCGCCGCGGCGCCCACCGAGATTGCTGCCAATGGCGGGTCGCCCGCCGCGATCGCCGCGACGACCGCGAGGGCCGCAGCCAGCAACGAGATCGCCACGAAGAAGGTGACGACGACCCGGACCGCGCGGTTGCCGCGCAACAGGCCGACGCCGATCAGAACTCTGGCGACTCCCATCACCATAGTGACGAGCGCGGAGACGAGCGCGCCGGTTCGCTGATCCTCACCGGAGAGGCCCTGCCCGGCGAGCGAAAACGCCCCCGTCAGGATCTGCGCGGCTCCGCCCACCCACACGATGACCGCGACGACGGTGATGCCTCGCGGTCGCGCGCCCTCGGCGAAGGAACGCCGGCTGCGCAAGGCGTGAGGCGCCGGCTCTGCTGCCGTGACGCGCGAACGGCGCCGCAGAAGGGCGTCGATCGCCCAGGCGAGTCCGCCGCCCGCCAGACCGCCGAGCACAATGACCCCTTCGAGCACGAGCGTGTACGCCCCCGAGGTGACGGCCGAATCGTCGAGCGCGCGCGACACGATCGGCGGGACGACGGCGAGGCCGAGCACCACGAAGCTGAGCGGATGCCGACCCCGCACGATCAGCCAACCGCCGAGGGACACCAGCAGGGTAATGAACCCCTGATTCAGCAGGAAGAACCACAGCACGACCGGGGCGGTGATGTTGCCGACGCTGCGCTCGATTCCCAGCGTTGCCCACAGCAGCAGGATGACGCTGACCAGCGTCACGGCAGTGAGACGTCGAGCCGAGCTCACCGGCATGATCACCAGTGCGGTCACGTAGAGGCCGAGGATCAGCAGAAACTGCAGCAGCCCGAGCACCGAGACGCTGCTGCTCGACGCGATCGCGGTGCTCTGCAGGTAGCCCGTGAAGTCGGTCGCGATGTTGAGGTAGGTCGCGAAGATCACGAGGCCGAGGGCGATGCCGTACCGGGTACTGCGAGTGCCGGCGCTTCGATCCTCTTCGAGGTCGACCGACCGCCTCCCCAGAGCGCGGTTGATGCCGAGGGCGATGAGCACGCCCGCGGCCCCCGAGACCAACACCACCCCCTGGATGATGAGCGTGTAGGCGGTGGAATCGACGGTGGTGGCATCGAGGGGAAGGGCGACAAGCGGCGGTATGAGTGCGGTCAGCAGCGCCAGCCAGCTCAGGGGATGCAGCCCTCGCACGATCAGCCACCCGCCGACTGCGACGAGCACCGTGATGAACCCCTGATCCAGGAGCACGCTCCACACCGGCTCCGCGCCGAGCGGCAGCACCCCGTCGCCCCGCTCGATGCCGAGGAACGCCCACCCCAGCAACACGAGTGGAACCGTGGTGAGCGCAATCGCGCGCCTCATCGCGGTCGTTGCCAGAAGTGAGAACGAGACCAGGTAGATCGCCAGGATCGTGGCGAACTGCACGGCGTTCACATACGGCACGTCATTCGGAATCGAGCCCGCATAATCCGCCGCCTGGATGATGGTGCTGAAATCCGTCGCGATGTTGAGGTAGGCGGCGAACACGATCCCGACAAGCGCAATGCCATGACGAGCCGAACTGTCGAACCGCAGTCTGCCCACCATGAGGCGACCCTATCGCCGACTTAGACTGGGCCAACCGTCCCCTGGTCGATCGGAGTTGTGGTGAACGACGCGCCTGAGGACGCCGCACCGCCGCGCGAAGGCGGAGGCCCCTCGCGTCGCGACTTTCTTCGGCGAGCGGGAATCGGCGCGGCCGGGGTCGCCATCGGAGGAGCCGCGGGTGCCGCCGTCACAGCGGCGGCGACGGCGCATCCGCCCGAGTTCGCCCCGCTCGCGAAGCGCTCGACTCCGGGCTTCGACCACGTGGTGGTCGTGATGTTCGAAAACCGTAGCTTCGACAACATGCTCGGCTGGCTGTACACCGCAGACGAGAAGACCGCATCCGAGTTCAATGGGCTCGCACAGGGCGATTACTCGAATCCGGGACCGGATGGACTTCGTATCCCGGCCTACGTTTACGAGGGACCGACTGACACGGTCATGCAGTCTCCGCAGCCGGACCCGGGCGAGCACTTTCCGCACGTCAACACTCAGCTCTTCAATGTGATCGATCCGCCGGGCAACGCCGACATCCGCAGAAACGGCCAGCAGCCTCCCTTCAACAGGCCCCCCGCAGGCGCGAAGCCGAACAACGAGGGTTTCGTCTCGGATTTCATCGTCAACTTCAAGCTGACCAAGGGGCGCGAGCCGACCCCGGCCGAATACCGCGTCGCGATGGGCGGATTCTCGCCACAGATGATGCCCGCCCTGTCGACACTCGCCCGCGAGTTCGCCGTCTATGACGCCTGGCATGCCGCCGTGCCGTCGCAGACCTTCTGCAACCGACTGTTCTTTCACGCCTCGACCTCGCACGGCT
>JBDUBG010000200.1:0-1721 GCA_040004215.1 Pseudolysinimonas sp.
TTGTCTTGTATGCAAGAGCGCCCCGACATGTGTGATGATGACGAAATGTCCGCAGTGACCGAACCCAAGCCGGCGCGCGGCCGGATGTCCGACTGGGTCTACACCGAGCTGTCGGAAGCCATCCGCAGCCTCGAGCTGCCACCTGGCATGAAGCTGTCTGAACCGACGCTGGCGGCGCGGCTCGACGTCAGCCGCGTTCCGGTCCGCGAGGCAATCGGGCGGCTCGCAGAACAGCGCCTGGTCACCGTGGTGCCGCAAGTTGGCACCACCGTGGCGCCGATCCTGATGAGCGAGGTCGAGAACGCCTGCTTCATTCGCAGCTCGTTGGAAGCCGGTGCGCTTCGGCAGGCAATTGAGCGTCCCTACACCGAAACTGACGAGCTGCACGAACTCCTGAAGGCCAACCGCGCGTACTTCGAAGCGGGAGACGCCGCCGGGTTCTTCACCACCGACGAGCAGTTGCACCAGACCG
The DNA here is from genome assembly GCA_040004215.1 of Pseudolysinimonas sp. Lineage (GTDB taxonomy): Bacteria > Actinomycetota > Actinomycetes > Actinomycetales > Microbacteriaceae > Lysinimonas. Next base: position 473 of record JBDUBG010000200.1, read on the forward strand.
TCTTCGCCTTGGCGGGAGTGCCGCAGGTGTGGGATGTCGTGCGCGGCGTGAAGGTGCACCTCGACCGCCTGCGCCACCTTCATTTGCCGCACGCGCTGTCGAGCCCCGACATCCTTACCGAGCACGAGCAGATCGTCGAGGCGCTCGAGAGCGGCAATGCTCGAGCTGGCGAAAAAGTCATTCACCGGCACGCGTACCGGATCATCGCCGACTCCGAGTACATCCGAGAAAAACATCCGGAGTACTTCCACTCATGAGCGGCACGACCACCCTGGGTGACGAGTTCGAGCAGCACCTGCGCGCTCGCGGCATCCTGGCGCCAGAGGTGGGCATCGCCGAGGCCGTTGAGCTCGAAGGTGGCGTCTCAGGCTCGGTCTACCGGATGCGCACCACCGACGGGCGGGAGTGGGTCGTCAAGCAGGCGCTCGACCGCTTGAAGGTCGCACAGGACTGGCACGCCGACCCGGCTAGGGCGCAGAACGAGGCCCACGCCATCCGGGTGTTTCACGAGATCACGCCGAGCCACGTGCCCGCGCTCGTTGACATCGATGCCGCCACCAACATTCTGGTGATGGATGCCGCTCCCCTCACCTGGCTGCCCTGGAACCACGTGCTGCTCAACGACGCGGCCGGACCCGACTTAGACAACGCACCGGTCGCCGCGACCCTGGGCAGGATTCTCGGAGACTGGCACCGCGCCACCGCGAACGACCCGTCGATCGTCGAGTCGTTCATGGCTGGCCCCGAGTTTCGCGAGCTGCGGATCGCGCCGTTCCACGAGGCAGTTCGAGCGCGGCACCCGCGCTGCGCGACGGTAATCGATCGTTGCATCGACGAGCTCGAGCACGATCTCTCCGCGGTCATCCACGGCGACTTCTCACCCAAGAACGTGCTCGTCGACCCCGGTAGCTCGCAGCTCTGGGTGCTCGACTTCGAGGTCGCCCACGCCGGTCCCCCGGTCTTCGATGTCGCGTTCTTCACCTCGCACCTGCTGATGAAGGCCATTCACCGACCGAGCGCGGCCGGGCAATTCTTCGAGCTGCGATCGCGTTTTCTCGCGGCATACGGCGGGCAGCCGCTGGCTTCGTTGGGCGCGCAGACGGCCTGTCTGCTTCTGGCGCGGGTCGACGGCTTGTCACCCACGGCGTATCTCACCGAAACCGATCGATCGACCATTCGCGACTGGGCAGTTGACGTGCTCTCGAGTTCGGACCCCGAAGCGGTGTTCGCCGACATCCTGACGACGAAA
>JBDUBG010000327.1:0-5700 GCA_040004215.1 Pseudolysinimonas sp.
GCTCGACGAAGAACGACATGCGCTCCTGCAGGGCGACCATGGCGAACGGGGTCGCGGCCCCGGCGCGGTCGGCCACGATCGACCCGTTGACACGGGTCGTGATGCTGCCAGCCCACGGCTCGTAGCCGTGCGAAATGGCGTTGGCGATGCCCGCACCGCGGCTGATGGTCAAGAACTCGGTGCGGAAGCCGATCAGACCGCGCGACGGGACGACGAACTCCATCCGCACCCAGCCGGTGCCGTGGTTCGTCATTCCCTCCATGCGGCCTTTGCGGGCGGCAAGAAGTTGCGTGATGGCTCCGAGGTACTCCTCGGGAGTGTCCACCGTGAGGTGCTCAAACGGTTCGTGCACCTTGCCGTCGATCTGCTTCACGACGACCTGCGGCTTGCCGACCGTGAGCTCGAAACCCTCGCGGCGCATGTTCTCGACCAGGATCGCGAGGGCCAGTTCGCCGCGACCCTGCACCTCCCACGCGTCCGGACGGCCCACGTCGACGACCTTGAGCGAGACGTTGCCCACCAGTTCGCGGTCGAGCCGGTCTTTGACCAGGCGGGCGGTGAGCTTGTGACCCTTGACCTTGCCCACGATCGGCGAGGTGTTCGTGCCGACCGTCATCGAAATGGCTGGCTCGTCGACCGTGATGGCCGGCAGCGGCCGCACGTCATCTGGATCGGCGATGGTCTCGCCAATCGTGATCTCGGGAATGCCGGCGACCGCGACGATGTCGCCCGCGTGAGCCTCCTCGGCGGGGTAGCGCTCCAGGGCGCGCGTCTTCAGGAGTTCGGTGATGCGCACGTTGGAGTGGGAGCCATCGTGACGCACCCAGGCAACGGTCTGCCCCTTGATCAGCTTGCCCGAGAAGACCCTTAGCAGGGCGATACGGCCCAGGAACGGCGAGGCGTCAAGGTTGGTGACCCACGCCTGGAGGGGAGCCTCGTCGTCATACGACGGAGCCGGCACATGCTTCAGGATCGCGTCGAACAGCGGTTCGAGGTCGGCGTTGTCAGGCAGGGTGCCGTTCTCGGGCTTGTTCCAACTGGCGGCGCCGTTGCGGCCGGAGGCGTAGACAACCGGCACATCGAGCAGCGCGTCAAGGTCCAAGTCCGGGACGTCATCGATGAGGTCACTCGCGAGGCCGAGGAGCAGATCGTGGCTCTCTTCGACTACCTCGTCGATGCGGGCATCCGGTCGATCGGTCTTGTTAACCAGCAGGATGACGGGCAACTTAGCCTCGAGCGCCTTGCGCAGCACGAACCGAGTCTGCGGCAGCGGACCCTCGCTCGCGTCGACGAGCAGCACGACGCCATCGACCATGCTCAGCCCGCGCTCGACCTCGCCGCCGAAGTCGGCGTGGCCGGGGGTGTCAATCACGTTGATCGTGACGGGACCCTCGGTGGCGTGAATCCCCTTGTAGGTCACCGCGGTGTTCTTCGCGAGGATCGTGATGCCCTTCTCGCGCTCCAGGTCGTTGCTGTCCATGGCGCGCTCATCGACGTGCGCGTGCTCGCCGAAGGAGTTCGTCTGGCGGAGCATGGCATCGACGAGGGTCGTCTTGCCGTGGTCGACGTGGGCGACGATCGCGACATTACGCAGATCTGAACGGGTGGCCATGGCCATGGAAATACCTCGAAAAGTAGGGAGTGGCCCGAGAAAATCAGGCGGAGACATGCACATCGCGGCGCGACAGCGGGCTGCGGACCCTTTATTCTAGCCGATCGACGACCGAAACTCCGGTTCAGGGCGTGTTCGAGGGCGCTCCAGACACGACGGCCGGTTTCCATGCCCAGGCGTTCCAAAACACCGAAGCGGCGAGCGGCGAGCGGGTGACTCCCGTCACCCTGGCACCAACCGCGGTCAGCGTCGGGTATGCATACAGCGGCAGACCGTAGGCCTGCGACCAGATTCGGGCGTCTAGCTTGGTAAGCACGGCGGTCTGGTGGCCCCCGTCGTCTGCCACCTTCACCTGATCGATCAGTGCATCGGAGTCGGGATCGCGGTAGTGGTTGAAGTTCGCAAGCGCGGAATCGCTGCGGAAAATCGAGGCCTGCGCGGCCGGACCCAGCCGTGTGGTGTCCCAGGCGAACAGGGCGGCGTCGTAGCTGCCGTCGACCCCGAGCAGACCTTGCCAATCCGGACTCGAGCAGTCCTCCACGACGAAGCCGGCCCGTGCTGCGCTCTGCTGGATCAGTTGGAACTCGCCGACCCGGCGAGCGTTTGACGGGTCGTACAGGATGCACACCGCTGGGCTACTGACCCCGGCCTCGTTCAGCAACTTCTTGGCTGCGTCAACGTCGGTGGAGCCGTAGGCGCCTGATCCGTTCTTCTCAATCGCCTGCGCGTAGCCGGCCGCCCCCCAACGCAGCACGAACGAGTCGAGCATTTGCGCACCTTGCTCGCCTCCCCCCGGCGCCGTGGTCGAGCTCAGTTGTGCCAGGATCTGCTGCCGAGGCACGACCTGGAGGAAGGCGCGGCGCACCCTTTCGTCATCGAAGGTTCCGTGCTTGCCCTGTGAGAACTGCAGATCGAGATGCTCGTAGCGTGCCTCGGTACCCGCAGTGACCGTCAGCCCGGGGATGGCGACCAGCGCCTTTGCTGTCTCGTCGCTCGGATTCGGCGTCGCGATGTCAACCGCGCCGGTGGCCATCAGTTTCGCGGTTTCGAGTGGATCGGGCGAGACCCGCAAGGTCACCGTCTCGAAGCTCGGACGGCGACTTCCCGTGTAGCGAGAATTCGAGGCGAGAGTGACCCGGTCGCCCGAGATTTTTGCAATCGAGTACGGTCCACTCGAGACCAACAACTGTCTGTCTTTCGGGGTGGCTGCCAGGTTGTATGCGTCGTTCCACGCGCCCGCGAGGGCGTGAAGTCGACCGACGTCGTGTTTCTGGATCGCATCCAGCACGGCGGTCTTACCGGCCGCCGCGTCACCGGCCTTGCTGTGCAGCACCTCGCGCGCGAGCACGTGGGCCGGCACTCCCGGCTCGAGCACGGTGCTCCAGTCGGGCAGCGGGGAGTCGAACGTCACCGTGAGCGATCTGCCGTCGTCTCCGACGACCGGAATCTTCGTCGCCTTCTCGAGGCCGGCACCCGCCCGACCGTCAAAGAAGACCGTGCCGCTCGGGAAGGCGCGGGTGTAGCGCCCGGTCGCGGCATCCACGTAGCCGGAATCGTCGAACTTGGGGGTGTTCATGGCTCCGGAATTTGCTACCCAGGCGAGCAGCAGGTCAGCCGCGTCGATCGGCGTACCGTCAGACCACTCGACTCCCGAGTTCACGGTGTATTTGACCGTCAACGGAGCGCGGCTGAGCAACTGAGCACTGCCAAAAGAACTGTCGAGCACGGTGGCACCGCGATCGTCTGAGTACCCGAATCCGGTCGAGGTGAGCAGGGCAACGTCGGCGTTGGTCTGAGAGCCGCGGCCGTATGAGGTGTCGGGATTGACCGAGGTGAAGGGGTCGGCAACTGCCACCACCACGTCGCTGCCCGCCACGATGTTGCTCTGCGGAGTGCATCCGGTGAGGGCTGCGAGCGCAACCGCCACCACGGCCAAAGCTGCCGTGCTTCTGGATCTCACCAGATCAACCCTAGGTGCGGGGTCGTTCAGCCTGCTCTGCGCTGCAGCCGTCGCTCGCGTTGCTCACGCGGGTCTGGCACCGGCACCGCGGCCAGCAGCCGCTGCGTGTATGGATCTTTCGGCGAACGCAGAATCTGCTCACGGGTGCCCTGCTCGACCAGACGGCCCTTGTTGAGCACGACGATGCGGTGAGCCAATGCGTCGACAACGCCGAGGTCGTGGCTGACGAACAGGCAGGCGAAGTGCAGCTGCTGCTGCAAGCCCTGGAGCAGTTCGAGAAACCGCGCCTGCACCGACACGTCGAGCGCGGAGGTGGGCTCATCAGCAACGAGCAGCGCGGGCCTCAGAGCGAGCGCTCGGGCGATGCCGACACGTTGCCGCTGGCCGCCCGAGAGTTCGTGCGGGTAGCGGTTGCGGAACGACTGCGGCAACTCCACCTGGTCGAGGAGCCCGTTGACCAGATGGTCGAGTTCTTTGCCCTTAGCCTCTTTGGCCAGGTACAACGGCTCGCCGATGCTCTGGCCGATCGGGAAGCGCGGGTTCAACGACGACCCCGGGTCTTGGAAGACGATGCCGATCCGCTTGCGGATCTCGCGCAGCTCCTTGTTGGTGGCAACTGCGAGGTCGCTGCCGAGCACACGCATCGATCCCTCGGCGACCGGCAACAGGCCAACCGCGGCTCGACCGATGGTGGTCTTGCCCGATCCGGACTCCCCCACCAACCCGACAATCTCGCCCTGGTTGATCTCGAAGGTGACGTTCTCGACCGCGCGGAAGGCCGGGATCCGGCCGCGCTTCGGGTACTCGATCGTGACGTCCTCGAGGGCCAGCACCGGCTCGGCGGTGCGGTCGCCCGATGGCGCCGCAACATCGTGCGCGCCCAGGTGCGGAACGGCGGCGAGCAACTGCTTCGTGTATGGATGCTTCGGGTGGTAATAGATGTCTTCGATCGTGCCGCGCTCGACGATGAGCCCGTCTTTCATGACGATGATGTGGTCGGCCAAGTCGGCCACGACACCGAGGTCGTGCGTGATCAGGATGATCGCGCTGTTCAGCCGCGAGCGCAGGTTGCGCATCAGATCCAAGATCTCGGCCTGCACGGTGACGTCGAGCGCTGTGGTCGGCTCGTCGGCGATCAGCAGCAGAGGGTCGCACGACACAGACATCGCGATCATGGCGCGCTGGCGCTGCCCACCGGAAAGCTGATGGGGGTACTTGTCGAAGGCGACCTTCGGGTCCGGCAGCTCGACCATGCCGAGCAGTTCAATCGCGCGCTTCTTTGCGTCGCTCGGTCCCATGTTTTCGTGCAGCCGCAGCGACTCGACGATCTGGAACCCGATCGTGTACACCGGGTTCAGCGCGGTCATGGGCTCTTGGAAGATTACCGCGACCTCTTTGCCGCGGATCTGGCGGACTTTTCCTTCACTCAACGTGGTGAGTTCGCGACCGGTGAGCTTGATGCTCCCGGTTACGCGAGCGTTGGGCGGAAGAAGGCCGAGCAGAGCCATCGAGCTCGAGCTCTTGCCGGAGCCGGACTCGCCCACGATCGCGAGCACCTCACCGCGCTGGATGGTGTAGTTCATGTCGATCGCAGCCGGGTACCAGGTGCCGTCCACCCAGAAGTCGACGCCGAGGCCAGTCACCTCGAGGATCGGTGCGTCGGCGTCGGAAGTCGCCTTGGGGTTCACTGGATTCCCTTTCCGGCCGCGCGGCTGCGCGCGGCGAAGTCTGTCACGATGAAGTCATGGATCGACCTGTGCCCATCCGGATGCCCGATCGAGCCGAACTGCGGCCGACCTCCGGCAAAGTACTCACGGTGTTCATTGGTCTGTTCTCGGCCGTCGGCCTGTTTTCCTTCGCCTTTCGCGGCGAATGGCGCGATCTGCTGGGCTTCCTGCCGCTGGGCGTGACGGTGGTCTACCTGTGCTGGCTGGTGTTCTGGTACCCGTGCGTGATCGTGGAACCCTCGGGCGTCACCGTACGCAATCCGCTGCGCAGCTTTGCGGTCAGCTGGCCAGCGATCGTACGCATTGATACCCGCTACGCGCTCACTCTGTTCCGCAAAGACGGCAAGAGAGTGGTCGCCTGGTCGGCTCCCTCGCCGAGCCGCTACGCCGGCATCAACACC